>JAHWJF010000410.1 GCA_019348515.1 Chloroflexota bacterium
ATCAGGCCAGAGTATCACCAACGTGCCACGTTCCTGAAGTCTGGGAACGGCGATTCGGCATCCGGGCGCGTGGCGTCTGCCGCCCGTTGGGTCTCGAGCCCTGAACTTCGTACTGAACGTCAGGTATTCAGCGGTATATGACACAGCAGGACTCGACCTAGGCCTCGACCGCTAACGCTAAGATATCCATCTGTTCACAATCGACCGGATGCAGGGAAAGGAGGGGATCGTATGCGTGTCCTGATCTCCGCGGACTCCGAGGGTGTTACCGGCATCACCAGCACCAATGAGCTGATGTTCGGCCGGGTGCACTATGAGTTCATGCGCACGATGATGACCGACGACGTCAACGCCGCGATCGACGGCGCCTTCGCCGGTGGCGCGACATCGGTCGTGGTCAACGACGCCCACTGGACCATGACCAACGTCCAGATCGAGCGTCTCGATCCGCGCGCGGAGCTGATCAAGGGGTTCCACAAGCACCTCTGCATGGTCGAGGGTGTCCAGGACGCCGATGCAGTCTTCTTTCTCGGTTACCACGCCCGTACCGGTGACTCCGACGGGGTCGGCAACGAGACGATTCTCGGCCGCGAGATCATCGAGATCCGCATGAACGGCAAAGCGGTTGGGGAATCGGAAATCAACGCCGCCGTCTGCGGTCAGTTCGGCGTGCCGGTCGTCTTCGCCTCGGGCGACGATCTCTACGAGAAGGAACTGCGCGAGACACTGCCGAACGTGGAATTCGGCCTGACGAAGTACGCGCTCGATCGATGGACGGCGCGCTGCCTGCCGCCGGAGCGAAGCCACGGCAATATCCGTGCCGCGGCACAAGCGGCTGTCGAGCGCGCGGTGGCGGGAGACTTCTCACCCTACCGGCTCGAAGGGCCGGTCTCCCTGTCGGTCACCTTCTCCTCGACCGCCGAGGCACTGATGGCCTCACTCATCCCCGGGAGTGTTCGCGAGATACCACGCATCGTTACCTACGGCGCGGCCAGTGCGGTCGACGCCTGGAAGGGGTTCTTCGCGGTGCTCCTTCTCGGCTGGAGCGCCACCGACGAGGTTTATGGCTAAGCGCGAGGGGGAGTCGACGGCCGTTGCCACCGCGACCAAGCGCAATTCCATGCCTGACGAGTCGTAAGGAAGTCTGGATCACCGTCGCATCGCGCCGCTTCCGATGACCTGTCCCTCCCTCATCATGAGGTCTTTCCTACGCAGAGGGGTGGGGAAAACGCCGTCTCGCGACCGAGCATGGGGATGTCTTCAGCCAGATCGATTGACGGGATGAGACATTCTGGAGCGATCTCCGCTCCAACGCTACATGGCGTCTTGTTTTGTCGAGCTCGGGCCCAAGTGCTGATTGCGGTCAGGGACGGTTTCCATCGCCATCCGACTCCGTCATGCCTCGCCACCAGAGCCGCACCCAGGCGGCCGCCAGTGCGACCTCCGCGACGGCATCGAGCAGATAGACCGGCGAGATGCGGCGCTTCGTGACGTAGACGGTATCGATCATCGCCAGAGCCCCCGCACTGGCGGCGGCGACGAGCACAACTTCCGGGGGGAACGCCCTCCGGCGGCTGGCGAGCGCCAGTGCCGACCCGATGATTGCCACCAGCAGCCCGACGGTCTTGACAAGCCAGCGGTCGACCTTCGGTCCGGTAACGGCCTCGAACGAGCGGATGCTGACAATCGGCCAGATGCCGGTCGCGATATAGAAGACCGCCTGCAGACGAGCGAGGCGGACGGCCGAGTCGGTAGGCGGCATAAGGTGAAACTCCTCCTTGCTGTCGGCGACGCCACGCCCTCAGGCAATGCACAGATCGGGCCTGGCGCGCGATCTGCGAGTTCCTTGGGGTTTCCCGATTGATCCCAGTCAGGACGCGCGGAGATGCTCCTCCTACCTCACGCCGGACGGCTCTCCCAGCGGAAGAAGCGCACGGCGATCGCCATGGCGATGATGAAAGTGAGCGTCAGCGCCAGGAGATCCGGCCAGATCGCGCCCAGTCCGTTGCCGAAGGACATTGGCTCGCGCAGCGCGTCGACCAGGTATGTCAGCGGGAGCACCTTCGTGATGGGACGGAGCCACGCCGGGGCGTTCTCCATGCTGAAGAAGATGCCCGACAGAAAGAGCATCGGGAAGGTGACCAGATTGGCGTAGCTGGCTGCGGTCTCAGCATTCGGCGCAATCCCGGAGATGGCGAACCCAATCGCCAGGAAAGCCAGTGCCCCGGCGACGATCGCCAGCAGCAGCACGATGGGGTTCCCGCGCAGATGGAGCCCGAAGAACGCCCACGCCATGCCGATCAGGATTACCGTCTGCAACCCCGCCACCAGAAGCTGGGAGATCACCCGTGCCAGGATGAACGAGGTGAGGGGGAAGGGGGTAACCCGGATGCGCCGCAGGATGCCGCGCTCCCGGTAGGTGACGAACGCCGTCGCCAGCCCGATCACCCCGGAGTTCATCAGGCTCATTGCCAGGATGCCGGGCGCGAAGAGATCCATGAAGGTGACGTCTTGCGCGGTCACCGGCCGTTCCTCGATCGGTAAGGGGGGTGGGCCCCCAGCGACCTCGATCACCGTCTGGCGGACGCTACCGACCGCAAGCCCCGAGATTTGGGCTTCTGTCGCGTTGTAATAGAGGGTCACCATCGGTAAGTTCCCAGCGGTCCCATCCGCCGCGGGTCCAATGACGGCCACCACGTCGCGGTTGCCATCCTCCAGCGCCTTCAGCTCACTCGCTTCATCCCCCAGGGAGACCACGAAGCTGGGATTCGCCTGCAGGGCGGCGACCAGGCTGTCACGAAATGCGGACTCCGAACTGGCTACACTGACGTCGAGCTCGATCGTCGTCCCACGCCCGAAGACAACACCGAAGATGACGATGAAGAGCGCCGGAAACGCCAGGTTCCAGAAGAGTGCCGCGCGGTTGCGCAGGCTCATCATCACGTTGGCGCGGACCATGGCGAGGAGGGGAGTCATTGTTGAGTCGTGGGGTCGTGGAGTCGTGGAGTCGAGAAGGAGACGGCAAGACGCATCAAACGCCGGGCGGTTTTCGTCCTTCCCCCCTTCACCCCCTGAGCGAAGCGGCACCCCCTAAGCGGAGCGAATCCCCCCATCACCCGCCCTCGTACCGATGTCCAGTTCGAGCCAGGAAGACGTCTTCCAGCGACGCCTGAGACGTGCTGAGATCAGACAAGGTCACCCCCTGCCGCCCGGCGAGATCGAGGAGGGCGATCAGGGTGGCCTGGGCGTCCGTCGTGCGCAGTTCGAGAGTCTTGCGACTCGCATGGTCACGGAGTTCGGCGCCGACGACCCCATCCAGACGGTGCAGATCGTCAACCACGAGGCTCCCTCCCTGCGCCGAAGCCCGCACCGTCGCATCGGCGCCGAGGTCGTGAATCAGCGCGCGCGGCGTGTCGCAGGCGACTACCCGGCCACGATCCATGATGGCGATCCGATCGCACAGCTGCTCTGCCTCTTCCATGTAGTGCGTCGTCAGCACAACCGTCGTACCGGCGTCGTGGATGTCGCGGATCGTCTGCCAGAGGGTGCGCCGGGCAGCCGGGTCGAGCCCCGTCGTCGGCTCGTCAAGGAACGCGATCCGCGGCGTATTGACGAGCGCCAGGGCGATGGCCAGCCGCTGCTGCTGGCCCCCGGAGAGGGTGTTGCTGCGCGAGCGCCGCTTCTCCTCTAGCCCGACCAGCGTGAGCAGGTGTTCGACCCGCGCTGGAGAGGCATCGGCGCCGTAGAGCGCGGCAAACAGCGCGATGATCTCGGCGCAGGTCAGGTAGTCGAAAAGCGCGGTCGATTGCAGCTGGACGCCGATGACCCGGTGCACCTTGTCCGGG
>JAHWJF010000411.1 GCA_019348515.1 Chloroflexota bacterium
CGGCCGACCAGGACGTGCCAGCCCTCGGCACGCGCGCGGTCGGCCAGCTCCATGACGAGCCAGGACTTGCCGACACCCGGCTCGCCGGCCAGCAGCGCGACGCCGCCGTGGCCCCGACCCGCCAGCGCCAGGCGCGTCCCGAGGGCGGCCAGCTCCCGCTCCCGCCCCACGAAGGGCGGGCGAACGGTCGGCGTGAGTTCGAGCATGGCGCTCATCCTTCCCGCTCGAGCTCCCTCCCCGTGTCCGCTTTAGCATAGTATGTTCGGCGTTATGTATCGGCTCACATTTGCCCGGCTTGCAGCGTGCCAAAGAGAGCCGTGGCTTGGTTGCGCCAGCTCGGTTTGCGCGCGCATCGCTCCTTAGAGCAGTCGATTGTAGAGAAAGTTCTGGGGTAGATCACCGAGATCACCCTGCCGACAGATGGGCGCCGCGTCTACACAACTAGAGCATGATGACGACGATGGTGATCATTGCGTGGTAGTTGTGCGCTCGCTTCTCGTAGCGGGTGGCAATTCGTTGGAATTGCTTGAGGCGGTTGATGAGCCGCTCCACCACGTTGCGCTCTCGGTAGGCAGTTCGGTCAAAGGCGGGATCCGGAGGTTCGTCGGCCTTGGTCGGGATAACCGCGCCAATCCGGCGTTCCTTCAAGTACTGTCGAACTGTTTGGCTGCCGTAGCCCTTGTCCCCGGCGACGCGGTTCGGTCGTATCCAAGGTCGTCCTCGCCCCGGGCGCTTGACCGCTCCCTGCTTCATGAGAACGGGGAGCACCGATTGCTCATGGCGTTCTCCTCCGGTCACTATTAACACCATTGGCTTGCCGTTCCGCTCGCACCGAAGGTGAATTTTCGCAGTAAAGTCGCAGCGGCGGCCGAGGGCCTCGGCCACCGAGTCCCCCCTTTGGCATCGGCAGCATATTGGTGGGCGCGCACGACCGTGCTGTCCACGAAATGGGGCGACCAGTCCAGCCGGCCCGCGGCAGTGGCCTGCCGCTGCACCTCAGCCAGGACCCGCCCCCAGACCCCGGCCTTCTGCCAGCGATAGAAGCGGCTGGAGACCATCTTCCAGGAGCCGTACCGCTCAGGCAACGAGCGTTAGGGACTCCCCGTGCGCAGGATCCAGAGGATGGCGCGGTGGTCCTTGGCAGGACGAGCCGTGTGGGGCCCCTGCGGCGGGAGCAACGGGCGCAGCCGCTCCCACTGCTTGTCGGTCAAGGCTCTCGATTCCATGACAGGAAGCGGAGGACGTCACGGCCTTTGCAGAGACGCCCTAGCTCCAACTTCATCTGCATCGCCTGATTCCCTCTCCGCAATGCGTACAAACGTGGACAGTATGCAAGTGCTCTCGCATGATGGCGCGAGGACGATTGCGCTCCCATCGTAAGAGACCATCTCATCACATCGAAGCACGATACATTGGTCTCGGGGCGAACAGTTACCCATGCCGACCGCGTCAGCGAAGATCGATCCCGAGTCGACGCGACAGCGGCACCCACCCGCGGAGAGGGGAGTATGGAGCCGGGTGAGATGACGGACCCCACCGCCGCCACACCAGCACCGCTGGAGCCGTCAGACACCCGGTTCCGGACCATCACCGCGCATGCCTCGCAGGTGGTCACTCTCGTCGCGGACGACGGCGCCGTCCTCTGGGTGAGCCCGCCGGTCGAGCGTTTGCTGGGCTATGCCCCGCAGGAGCTCATCGGCCAGAACGGGCTGAGGTTTGTCGCCCCGGAGGACATCGAGATGGTGACGGCCACCGTGACTGAGCTGCTGCGACGACCTGGTGAGACCGCCGTCGTCGAACACGGCGCTATCCATCAGGATGGGACACGCCGGTGGCTCGAGACCACGGTGACGAACGCGCTGGAAGAGCCGGGGATGGAGGCCCTCGTCATCGTCTCGAACGTCCGCGACATCAGGCAGCGCCGGCGGACGGAGGACGAGCTGCGCTTCCAGACGGCGCTCCTCCAGGCCCAGGGGGAGGCCTCTCTTGACGGCATCCTTGTCGTCGCGCTCAACGGGGAGGTTCTTTCATTCAACCGGCGCTTCGTCGAGCTCTGGGATATCTCGGAGGAGATCGTCGCCCGGCGCTCGGACGCGGCGTTGCTCCAGGCGGTGGAGGACCACCTGGTTGACCCCGCGACGTTCCGGGACCGGGTCGCCGAGCTCTACCGGCACCCGGGACTGGAGAGCCGCGATGAGATCCGGCTGAAGGATGGTCGGGTCATTGACCGCTACAGCGCGCCGGTCCGCGGCGACGACGGTACCCTCTACGGTCGGGTGTGGTTCTTTCGGGATGTGACGGAGCAGCGGCAGGCGGAGGAAGGGCTGGCTCGCCTGGCGGCGATCGTCGAGTCGTCGGACGACGCGATCATCAGCCGGACGCTGGAGGGAACGATCACCACCTGGAACCGGGGAGCAGAACGCCTCTACGGCTTCTCCGCGAGCGAGGTGATCGGCCAGGATATCTCGCGCCTGCTCCCACCCGCCCGGCAGGCAGAGCTGCCCTCACTGACGAACCGGCTCGCGCGCGGGGAGCAGATTCCACACTTCGAGACCGTGCGCCTGCGCAAGGACGGCACCCGCGTCGACGTGTCGATCAGCCTGTCCCCGATCAGGGACGCCGCCGGCCGGGTCGTCGCGGTCTCAACCATCGCCCGGGATATCACGGAGCGGACGCGGGCGGAGGCCGGCCAGCGCTTCCTGTCTGAGGCCAGCACCCTACTGGCTTCCTCGCTCGACTATGAGGCGACCCTGGCGCGGGTGGCGCAGCTCGCGGTTCCGCACCTGGCGGACTGGTGCATCGTCTATCGTCAGCAGGAGGATGGATCGATTTCCCGGTTGGCGATGGCGCACGCTGATCCGTCCAGGGCGGCAGTGGCGCGCGACATTGGGGAGCGTTTCGTCATCGACCCGGACGCCGCCGCGGGCATCCCGCACATCCTCCGTGCGGGAGAGGCCGTATTGCATCCGGAAGTCTCCCCCGCCGTCCTCGCCGCTGACGTCGACCGGCCCGCCGAGCTGGCGACGATTCTGGCTGGACTGCACGTCCGGTCCTGGATGGGCGTCCCGCTGGCGGCGCGGGGCCGCACCTTCGGCGCGATCTCGTTCGTCGCTGCTGAGTCGGGACGGCGCTACAGTGCGATCGACCTGGCGCTGGCCGAAGATCTCGGCCGCCGCGCCGCCCTGGCGATCGACAACGCACGGTTGTATCAGGATGCCCAGGAGGCGCTCCGGCGGCGTGACGAGTTCCTCTCTATCGCCGCCCATGAGCTGCGCAACCCGGTCATGGTGCTCAAGGGGGCTACTGATCTCCTACGCCGATCGCCGCCGGACCCGTTGGGAGCGGCGGAGCGCCAGGAGCGGCTGCTGCGGCAGATCGCCAAGGCGGCAGATCGCCTCGCCGCGCTCACCGACGACCTCCTTGATATCTCGCGCATTCAGCTCGGCCAGCTGCCACTCCGCTCGGAGCGGCTGGACCTGAACGCCTTCGTCCACGACCTCGGAACCCGCTACCGCGAGCAGCTCGACACCCTGCACCATCTGGCCATCGTGGCCCCGGGCAGGCCCTGCTTCGTGCTGGCCGATACCAGCCGCCTCGAGCAGGTGCTAGTCAACCTCCTCGACAACGCCGGCAAGTACTCACCGGGTGGCGGTCTGATCGAGCTCGCCGTCCGCCCCGATGACACCGGCGTGCTCATTTCCGTGCGGGACGAGGGAATCGGGCTCCCGCCGGGAGCGGAGGAAGCGATCTTCGAGCCGTTCGGGCGTGCGGGCAATACGGGTGGTATCCCCGGCATGGGATTAGGTCTGTTCATCTGCCGAAACATCGTCGAACGGCACGGC
>JAHWJF010000412.1 GCA_019348515.1 Chloroflexota bacterium
AGACAGGAGGCGATAAGGACTGCGCGGATTTTGCGACGCCCGAGGAGGCGCAGGCGTTGTTGCTGGCAGCCGGCGGCCCGACCCTGGCCCTGCACCGACTGGACATCGACGGTAACGGGATCGCCTGCGAGGTTCTACCTTGACTGGGCTCCCCAAGCGTTGATTGCTGAGGGACGGTCGAATCATGGCAAAGAGCGGCCGCACGAGCTGGGATACCTGCGAGAAACATCCGCCACCGCGGCGCGTACGCACGGCATCCGCTTAGAGGTGGTCACGTTGCCCGAGGCGAAGCGCGGCTTCGTCCTGTTGCCCCATCGCTGGGTGGTGGAGCGCTCCTTCGCCTGGGCGGCGCGGTTTCGGCGGCTGGCCAAAGATTACGAACGGCGACCGGAAATGGTCGTCGGCTTGCATTTCGTCGCCTTCGCCTGGCTGTGATGCTCCATCGTCTCATCACCGTCGTCTTGCACGATCCATGACAGGCTATAGGCCAGTGCGAGACCACATTGTGGGCGTCCTCCTTCCGGTGCGGGCAACTCCATGCGATCCTGCGCCGTGACGAGCAGGTAGCATCGCTGTCGTGCGCTAGGCTCAGATGGGGAGACACAGAGCATGGATATGCGGCGCGGTGATAACGTCGAACGCGCGTTGGATATAGCAACATCACGCCGGTCGGCACTGCGCTCGATTGCTGCCGGATCACTTGGCGCCGTGGCTGCACTGAGAGATCTGTCTCACGGCACGTCCTCGCCACCCCGCGCCCGGGCCATGCCCGCCCGCCTCCAACCGGACGCCCAACCGAACATCATCCTGATCCTGCTCGACGACATGCGGGCCGACGATCTGCAGAACCTGCCGGCGGTGCAAGAGTTGCTCGTCGCGCAGGGCACGAGCTTCGCGAACTTTCTGGCAACCTCGCCGGCCTGCGCTCCCGCCCGGGCCTCGATCCTACGCGGCCAATACCCGCATAACCACGGTGTGCTGCGAGGCAAAGGCAGTCTGGGTGGCTTCGCGCGGTTCCATACTCTTGGCCACGAACAGTCCACGGTTGGCACCTGGCTGCAAGAGGCCGGTTACCGGACGGCGCTCATCGGCAAGTACCTGAACCATTACCCCTATGACCAGCGCGCCCCCGACAGTGTCATGGCCACCTATTTCCCTCCCGGTTGGGACGAGTGGGCCGGAGTCACAAAAGAGCCCTACCTTGACCTTGAGATCAACGAGAATGGTCACCTGATTCAATACGAGAAGGAGTACGCGACAGACGTGATCGCCGCGAAGGCGGTCGACTTCGTTATGCAGACGGCGCCGCCGTACTTTCTGTACCTGGCCCCCCGCGCTCCGCACTGGCCGCCTGTGCCCGCGGCGCGCCACGCCACGGCCTTCGCCGACATCTCCGCGCCGCGGCCGCCATCGTTCAATGAGGCCGATGTCAGCGACAAACCCGCCTGGGTGAAAGCAATTCCTGCGTTGAGTGATGAGCAGATCGCGGAACTCGATGCGTACCACGTCGCGCGGCTGCGCACGCTGCTGGCCGTCGATGAGTTAGTGGGGGCCCTCGTCGAGGCTTTGCGGACTACCGGCACGCTCGACACCACCTACATCCTGCTGACCTCTGACAACGGCTACCATCTCGGTGAACACCGGGCCGCGAGAGAGAAGGGATCGCCCTACGAGGAGGCGATTCGGGTACCCCTGGTCGTGCGGGGGCCCGCGGTGCCGCCCGGGCAGACGATCCAGGCGTTAGCCTCCCAGGCCGATCTCGCTCCGACGTTTGCCACATGGGCCGACGCCACCATCCCGAACTTTGTCGACGGACGCTCCCTTGTGCCGCTGCTTGATGGTGGGACGATACCGTCATGGCGGCAGACGGCGCTGGTCGAACACTACACGGACCGCGGAGAGGGCTCGACCAAGAATCCCGGGTTCAATGCAATGCGGGGGGAGGAATTCAGCTACATCGAGTACTCCACCGGCGAGCGCGAGCTGTACGACCTGGAACAGGACCCTTTTCAACTCGACAACCTTGCGGCCACAGGCAACCCAGACCTCGTCGACGACCTGTCGAAACGGTTGGCGGCGATGACGACCTGCGCCGGGGGTCAGTGCCAGGCGGTCGAGGACGCTGCCCTCCCTCGTGGGATGTCCCTCCCCCTGCCTGGGGTCGCCACCGTGACGTCGCCTTTGTGACGCATCCATGGCATGTCAAGTCCATCACGCAGATGCGGAAAGCGACATCAACGTGCTTTTCACAGTCCAAAGGATCGTTGCCGACCCCATCGAGGAATTCGCACCGGTGCACGCGGCACCAGAACTCGCGTATGAGCTTTCAGGACGGCTCGCATCGGCGAAATCCGTCTGAGCAAAGCTCTCTCCTCCTATAGCAGCCGTTTCTTCCCGTCTCCCAACCGCAGGTTCCACATCCTACCGACCGTAGCGACCTCTCAGCAGAGTGCGTCGTGCACCGCATGCTACGTGAACATCGGTACTGTCGCTCGAAGTGCGTACCAGGCTCTGGAGGGACCCGCGCCGTCGCGTTGCCGGCACCGTCAGACCAGGATCGACCCGGTCCTCAGCTCCGGCGCCATCAGCCAGCCTAGGCAGTAGGTCAGCAGAGCGCCGGCAGCGAGCGCGTGCCGAGAACCTGGGCGTGATGTGGCGAGGCGAACGTGTTGGCACGCCTGACGCGTCGAGGGTAGGGCAGCGCTCCGCGCCTCGCGGTGGAGTCAGTCCCGGCTACGCCGCGGGCCAGGCACCACTAGTCGACGCAGCCGCCGCTGCTTGGGCTTGTCACGCTACACACACCGGAGCAGCAGCCGGCACACGGCTGGTTGCCTGGTGTGAGCGTGAGGCAGGCCGCCGGGCACGCGTGGTTGGAGCAACACAGTGTCTGGCCCTCGTTTTTTCCAATGCCAGGCCTGCAGTTGAAGTAATCGATGGTCCCGTAGCTGCAGCACGCGCTGCCATCCCCTTCCTTTGGGCAAACCTGGCCGTCGGCGATACAGCCGGGCACGGGGACGCAACGGCCATCCGGGCCCGGGGCGAGGGTGGCACAGCAAGGCTTCTTATCATTCGGCCGCTGGCCCTCCTTGGCACAGTGATCCGGTTTGTGGTGGTCGGTCTTGTGGTGGGCGGTCACGTGGGGAACACTGATAGACGCGAAGATACCGCCGACGAATCCGCCGCCGAGACGCTTGACGAGGATCCGCCGAGAGGATCTCGCTGCCATCGTCTTGGCGAGGCTGTCGAAGCGCGATGCATCCATGTCCGTTGCCTCCTCCTCGTTGCGCGAAGCGTATCCGCGAGAACCGGTCTCGGTTGTGCCGGTCACGTCACGTCCATGATAGGCCGGAGTGTCCCGAAGTCAAATCGGCTCCACTGAGCACTGTGCCGAGGGCGTCCGACTACCCGTGGTATGTAACCTGCATCCGCCGCACTGTCCCCATCGGGACGGGGCGATCCGTATGGCGGTGCACGCCCTCGCAAGGGAGCACGGAGGAGCACGCGATGGACGAGCGTGACGCCCGTGAGGAGCGCACGGAGCAGCTGATTCAGGTCCGCCGGGTTACCCACATGCTCGCGGCATGGACCGAGGGGGAGCGAGGCGCCCCTGGCGCCTTCACGGTCCAGTTGATCCTCGACAACGGGGCGGATGAGTACGTCCTGCGCCCAACGGCGGACGACACGGACGTGTTGCTGGCACTGTGGACACGTAGCGAGAGCGCGACGTTCGACCTGGAGCGCAAGGTGCTCATGTTCGGCAGCGTCGTCACCTGACGGGTCAAGAAGGCGGCGACCTTCTCGAGCGTCATCCCGGGGCGGTCACCGGCCACC
>JAHWJF010000046.1 GCA_019348515.1 Chloroflexota bacterium
CCAGGACGCGGTAGTCGATTCCCTCCAGACGCGCGGCTTCGCCCCAGTAGCTGTCCCAGCGCTCCAAGGCGATGCCTTCACCCGGCTCCCAGCCAGCAATGCGAAACGGGCCGGTCCCAATCGGTGCGCGACTGAAGACCTCGAGGAACGAGTCGGTTCCCTCGGCCAGTGCGGCTCTCGGGCAGAGATAGGTCGTGGCTACGGTCGAAAGGAACGGAGCGTATGGCTCGGTTGTCGTCACGACGAGGGTGGCATCGTCCGGCAGGTCGACGCTCTCCACTTTTTGCCAGCCGAGCGTGCTGAGCGCGGTGAACTCCCGATCCCGCGAAAGCTCCCAGGCGGCGATGAAGTCCTCGCCGGAAAACGGCTCCCCATTGTGGAAACGCACGCCCTGGCGCAGCGCGAAGGTGTAGGTCAGGCCATCATCGCTGATCGAAAACCCTTCGGCTAGGGCCGGCCGCAGCTTCCCTTCGGCGGTGTAGCGGAGCAGCCCATCCATGACGCCTTCGAGGACATCCAGGGCCGCGACGGTGCTTGCCTGCCAGGGGTGGAGCGAATCGGGCTCGCGCGGCGTTCCAGCCACCAGGCGGCCTCCCGACCGTGCGGCGCCAGCGGGTACGGTCGGCCCCTCTGGACGCTGCGGGTCGCCGGGCTGCAAAGCGGCTGTCCGGGATCGACCCCCGGGCAATGCGGCAAGGAGTCCCGCCCCGGCCGTGCCGAGGAGCGCCTGACGGCGGGTCAGACGCGAGCCGGCGTTCGTCAGTTGGTTTGGCATGTGGGAACGCGGCATCCGCGATCTCCAGAAAGCGTCTCCGGACATCTCGGGTTGCAGTCTACCCCCGTCACGGGGCACGCGGCGTGCAACACGCGGGGACAGAAGGTCGTACGGGCAGCCAGTCCATGCGACACTCGCCACCAGAGTGGCTCTTTTGGCATGAGTTCCTCATTACGGCGAGGAACGGAGACGAACGGAGGAGACGACATGGCTAACGAAGGCACCGCCGGCAAGACCCAGGCCAAGCAGAAGCCAACGGTGCGGATCGAGTACTGCACCTCCTGAGGGTATCTGGCTCGAGCCGCCGGTCTGGCGGAGAACCTGCTGCACGACTACCACGATCAACTGCGAGCGGTGACCGTAGCCCCCGGCGAAACGGGGTCGTTCGAAGTCTTTCTCAACCGGAAGAAGATCTTTTCCAAGAGCGCTACTGACCGCTTCCCCGAGGTGAACGAGATCGAAGAGAAGATCGGCGAGCTCGTGGGCGCGTAGATTGCCAGCATCGGCCCTTACCCGAGCCCCTCTCCCATTTCGATGGGAGAGGGGCTTTCCGTTGCGGCTGTGTGGGTTCTGCTTGCTCGCTACGGTGGGTACCAAGGACGGGACTTGGCAGAGCAGAGCGGATGACATCCGCATCACCGCTGCGGCTATCAGTTGGTTCGACGAAACCACCGATCCACCGTTCATACATTGCATTCGAGTAGTTGATAGAATCAGCGCACACGTCAGTTGAAATCTACCGACCTCGGCAAGAGAGGTCAGATCCAATGGCAACGGCGACCAGCGCCGGGTTCGGCGAAGGAGGTTCTCGTCCATGACACACGCGCGACGTTGGTTGGCTTTGAGCATCCCCGTGGCGATCCTGATGGTGATCGTGTCGATCAGCGCCCCCCTGGCGCGGGGACAGGGTGAGGGAGATGCGCCGCACCCGGCACACATCCACTCCGGTACCTGCGACAACCTGGGCGATATCGTTGCTCCCCTCAGCGACGTCACCGAACTAACCGCGGGCGAGAACTTTGGCGCGGAGTCCGCGATCCTGGTCAAGCAGAGCGACACCGATGTCGAGCTACCGCTTGGCGACATCCTGTCCGCTCCGCACGCGATCAACGTTCACGAGAGTGCGGAGGCGATCCAGAACTACATCGCCTGCGGCGACATCGGTGGCCGCGTCATCGACGGTGATCTGGTCATCGGACTGCGGGAGCTCAACGAGTCGGGCCACCACGGGGTGGCCGTGCTCAGGGGCGCCGACGCCGGAACCGGCGTGACCGTGTATCTGGCTGAGGAAGGCGCGGAAGCCGAGGCCGACCAGGCAGCGGCCCCCGATGCGGCCCCCGCGGCAACCGACGCGCCCGCGACAGCCGCTCCCGCGGAAACGCCGGCGGATGCCGCCCAGGATGCTGAGGCGCCGGCCGCCGCCGAGGTCCCCGTCGATATCCGCGACTTCGCCTATAGCCCAGACCCCGTCGAGATCGCGGCCGGCGGCACGGTGACCTGGACGAACCAGGACCAGGTGCCACACACGGCAACCGGTGAGGATCGGGATGTGTTGCAATCCGGGACCATCGCCCCGGGAGCGAGCTTCAGCCAGGTCTTCCCGGAGGCAGGGGAGTTCGGATATTTCTGCGAATTCCATCCGAACATGACGGGCACGGTCGTCGTCCAGTAGGGACGAAATAGACGAGGAGTCGAGCAGCCGGGGAGGATTGCGGTGGAGACTTCGCGCTTCGGCATCACGATGCTGACGATGTGCCTGGCCCTTGGTGGAGCGGCTCTGATCACCCCTGGCGGTCAGGCGCAGGAGGCGTCACCGCTGCGCCCATCGCACATCCATGTCGGCGATTGCGACGAGCTGGGCGAGGTGGTTCAGCCGCTGAACTCGTTGACCGTTCCCGTGGGCGACGTTTCCGGCAACAGCGACGCCGTCGTGGCGGAAGCGGCGTTCACCAGCATCCCGCAATCGCTGGATCAGCTCCTGGCGGAGGACCATGCGCTCAAGGTCCACCTCTCAGCGGACCAGATCCAGACCTACCTGGCCTGTGGTGACATCGGCGGCGCGGCCGACGCAGACGGCGCGCTGATCGTCGGCATGAAAGAGCTGGACGACTCCGGGTACGCCGGTATCGCCTATCTGGTGCCGGCGGCCGACGGCTCGACGAGCATTTCCGTGATGATCGCTCAGGTTGTAGGGGACGAGACCGGCGGCCCTGTCGCCGGGGAGGCGGGCGCCACGCCGCAGGCGACGGACGGGGCGGACGCCTCGCCTCAGCTCGTCGACGTCTCGCTGAGCAATTTCACGATCGACATGCCGACGGAGCTAGCGCCAGGGCCGGTCCGCTTCACTATCGTCAACAACGGTGCCGCCCCGCACAGCTTCGTGCTCGAGGGAGAGGGCATCAGGAAGACCCTGGCGAACACCTTGCAACCCGGAGACTCGGCACGGCTCAACGCCGACCTCACCCCCGGGACGTACACGATCTACTGTCCGGTTGGCGAAGGCGCGCATCGGGCGCAAGGGATGGAGCTGGAGTTGAGGGTGTTGGGTGATGGGTGATGGGTGTTAGGAGGTAGTGTCGCTCCGGCTCCTTCTCGCTACTCAGGGAGGAGTCGGGGACACCGCAGCACGTTCGCATTCCACGGCCTATCACCCATCACCCACGTCCCGCGTCCCGCGCCGCGCGCCATTCGGCGGCGAGCAGGTCGAACATCAGCGCGTTCTCGAAGCCGTCCGGCCCGTAGCCGCTCCAGGTGAAGCGGCCGGCATCACGGTAGCCCTGCTTGCGGATGGCGGCCTGGGAGCGCGGATTGCGGGCCTTCACCCACGCCCAGATCATGTTCAGTCCCAGCCGCTCGAAGCCGTATTCGAGGAGCAGCAGGTTTGCCTCCGTGCCGTAACCCATGCCCCTGTCAGCGGCGCGGTAAAGCCAGTATCCGGATTCGGCGGTGCGCGCAATCCAATCGATGTCGTACAGGCCAGTTTCGCCGATCAACTCGCCCGATTCGCGCAGAACGACGGCAAACTCGATGCCCTTGGCCGGGTCGGTCTCGGCCATCTCGGCGAACCAGTTTGCGAGCATGATCGCGCTGTAGGGGAAACGGCTGTGGCCAAAGCTCGCGTCGGGCTCTGAGCGAATCAGGGTGGCGATCGTCCCGGCGTCATCCACCTGCATCGGGCGCAGAGCCAGGCGTTGACTCCCGATGAGAGCGTTTGGTGGGAGCGGCAAGATGGCTTCCGGATCTCTGCGCGGCGCCGACGACTTCGGCGTGGTCACGGGCTCCCCGGCTTCAGTGATGCCCGCGCCGGGATCCCCGAGCCGAGCGACCCAGGTGGGATTCAGGTATTCGTAAAAGATCGTGTCGTGACGCCGGCCATCGCGCCAGACGCCCTCGCGCAGCCGTACCGCCGGCCGCATCCCAAGCGCCTCCGCCCGCGCCACCACCGGTTCCAGGTCCGCGTCGGTCGCAAGCACGACGACTGGTCGGTTCCGCTCACCGGCAACCCACGGTACCAACTGCCCCAACATCTCCGCCTGTATCCGAGCCCCAGTGCCTCCAAGCGCGGGGTCGGCATGCAACGAGATCGACGTGAAGGTGGGATTCGAGTCGTCGATGCGCGTCGATCCGACCGGACGGCCGTCGTCTCGCCGGCAGGCGATCAGCAGCGCCTGCCGGCGCTCGTCGTCCTCGGGGACCTTTTTCTTGAGCTGTTCTTCCGCTTCTTCGGCGGAGATCGGGAACGGCGAGGGGCGCCAGGCGGTCGCCCATTTGGCATCGCCCAGCTCCGCTCCACGCAGGTAGATCGTCTCACCGATCAGATACGACTGGCTCGCGAACGGCCGCGTCGTATCGACAGGGAGATCGTCTGTTTCGTCGCTATCGGATTGGTTCGTCATGACGCCATCATCACGGAGCAGGCCGGGAGGCTCAGGAGATGACCGTATCCCAGGACTGTGTCTTCGACGCCGATCCGGCGCAGCGCGGCCCAGGCCCCGGCGAGATTGCTTGTCACCACCGGTTTGCCATGTGCGCGCTCGATCGACTCGACCGCCGGAAGGCAGTGGAAATTCGTGCAGGAGATGAAGATCGCGTCGGCCTCCGGGCTGTCGACCCGCTTCACCAGGGCGACGGCGTCCGCCGGTTCCAGTCGCCCGATCTCGGCATCGGTCGCGCATCCCAACCCGGCGATGCCGGCAACCTTGAAGCCGCTCGCCTCCAGGAAGTGGCGCTCGATCGCGTTGAGCTCCTCGATATACGGTGTGGCGACGGCAAGGGATGCGGCCCCGAGGGCTCTCAGCGCGTCGAGGACCGCGGTGGTGGTCGTCGTCGCGGTACGGCCGCTCGCCCGCTCGATGCGGTCGATCAGCTCGCGATCCCAACCGACGCCATGGACCAGGCTACCCGTGGTACAGGCGAAGACGATGACGTCGACGTCCGCCCACACCAGCAACGCGGCGGCTTGCTCGAGCTGATCGCCTTCGAGCATCTCGGCCAGGGCGGCGGCCGTCACCTCGCCGCGCGGCAGGACGATGGGCGCCGCATACACGGCAACTCCGTCCGGCATCGTCCGGGTGTACTCCGGTAGGACGCTCGCATCGCTCGCCAGAGTAATCAGGCCGATGCGTCCACGCGTTCCGTACATCGTTTGTTCCCTTCCGTGTGCAGGGTGATAGGTGATGGGTGGTTACTCGCTACGCTCGTGGTGATAGGGTGATTGTTCGCTGCGCGCCTGCGGACGCAAACGGTGATTGGGTGTTAGGAAACGGTCTCTTGTTCTCCCTATCACCCCATCACCCTATCACCCTATCACCCTATCACCCCGCAGCTCCGACTGGAGCCAGACATCGTAGATGCGGCGGGTCGCGGGAGCAGCGAAGCTCACGCCCTCACCCACGCTTTCGAAGATGACCGCGGAAGCAATCTCCGCCTCGGCGCCATAGGGACCAAACCCGGCAAACCAGGAGTGCGGTTTCGCGGCCGCGGTCGCGTTGCGCTGCGCCGTCCCGGTCTTGCCGGCGATGGGCCAGGTCATGTCGCCGAAGACCCGATACGATCCCGCGCCATTGGGGTCGCTGGTCTGAGCCCGTAACGCCGCTTGCAGCGCGGTCAACGTCCGTTCCGAGATCGGCAGCCGTCCGCGCACGACCCGTTCGCCGATCGGGTCCCGCTCCCCGTCGGGATCGACCAATTCGGAGACGATGTATGGCTGAAGGAGGTCGCCGCCATTGGCGATCGCCGCGTAGGCGGTGGCAAGCTGCAACGGGGTGACTTGCAAGAAGCCCTGACCGATGGCGAGGTTGATCGCGTCACCGGTCGCCCAGTAGTCCCCGAAGGTTTCTAGCTTCCATGCCGGATCGGGCGCCGCTCCGGCGGCTTCCGGCAGGTATGGGACCCCCGTGGGCGCTCCCAACCCGAACGCCTTGGTCATCCGCGGCAAGTAGTCGGGGTCCATCGCATCGAGATCGCGGCCGATGGCGTAGAAGACCGTGTTGCACGAGTTGACGAGCGCCTGATGGAGCGTCAACGGCCCCTGGGCGCCAACGCCGTAGGCAACGGTCCAGTCCTCCCAGACCTGATTCGCGCCTTCAAGGCGGAAGGTCGACGGGCAGTCGAGCACCGTCTCCGGGGTGTAGCCCAGCCCTTCCATGGCCGCCGCGAAGGTGATCGGCTTGAACGCGGACCCGGTCGGATAGAGACCCTCCGCCGCGCGCGACAGCAGCGGCCGTTGCACCTCTGACAGCAACTCGGCACGATCGCGAGCGGCGAACCCAAGCACGAACCCGTTCGGGTCGTAGCTCGGGACGCTGGCCATGGCCAGGATCGCTCCGGTCCGTGGGTCGAGAATGGCGGCAGCACCTTGTGCCGGGCCTTGTGCTCGTATCGCATCGAACACCGAGACCTGGAAGGCGCGATCGATGGTCAGCACGACGTCACGTGGAGGCACCGGGTCTCGCGAGGCGATCTGCGATCGCTCGACACGCGAGTCGCAATGAACCACGATTAGGCGGCCACCGGGGATCCCGGCCAGAATCTCGTCGGCTCCGGCCTCGATCCCGGCCTGACCGATGCGCTGGCCCGGCACGAGGGTCGCATCCGCCGCGAGCTGCTCGGCGGTCGGCTCCGAGACATAGCCGGTGATGTGCGCGGCCCGCTCCCCGAGCGGGTAGACACGCGCGGTCTCCGCCTTGACCGAGACCCCGGGAAGGCGAGAGATGACGTCGAGAAGGCGCTCGCTCTCCTCCCGCGGAAAATCCATGATGGGCACGAACCAGCTCGGGTCGGCCTCCTCGTAGCGAGCCTTGATGACGTCTTCTTCCATCTTCGTCAGGTCGCTCAACTCGCGCAGAATGCGCTCCTCATCTTCGGCGGGAATGAGCCCAGGGACGATCCCAACACGCTGCACGAGTCCGTCGTAGGCGAGCGGCTCACCATGGCGGTCGAGGATTTTTCCGCGCCCAGAGGGCAATCGGTCGACATCGACGCAGCCATCGTTCCCGAGCTCGCTGAAAATGGTCGACGGCGTCCATGCCACCCGCCATCCGTCTTCTTCACGCACCAGCGGTAGCGTGTTCTCCTCGCTAAACTCGCCGGCAATACCTGATGCGAAGGTGACCCAAAACGGGACACGCGACGAGTCTCCAGCTTCACCGGTGAGCTCGACCTTGACCGAGTGCAGCTCGGCGCGATCGTCGATACCCTGGTAGCGGCTCGTGAACTCCTCTAGTGGCAGCGTGCGGCGCACCGTCCCGGAGGTCAGGTCGTACATGCCGGCGTAGTCGCGCGCATTCCAGCGCGCGACCCATTCGGCCGCCACCTCATCCGCCGAGAGCGCCGGAACGGCCGGCGGCGGGCTGGCTTCCTCGACCTGGGCGATGGCTGCCGGCTCCGGATCGGCCGGCGCCGTCGCGTTGGCGGCAATCGCCGGTACTGGGGTGGGTGCGACCCGCGGCGGTGATGCGTCTCGAACCAGAATCTCGTTCAACCTACCAAGGGGGAGGACACTGGGGCGGATGACCGCCGCGGCCCCGATGACGCCGAAAACCAGGAGCAGCGCAAGCACCCACGGCCACCGGGAGGGGGTGGGATCGTAAAAGACTGGTGACTGTCGGTAACGGCGTGCCAAGAGGACCGTCCTGGACCGGGAATCGTAACCCTGTACGTGCGGCGGGGGCAATGCGGGCGAGCCCGCGGGGGCGCGGTCCCACCCATGTCGCCACCTCGGGCAAGTGAGCGGACCGTCAAGTGAATGCTGGCACCCGAGAGGGCATGCGTCAAGCGATTCTGCCGGCATAGGGACGTTTGTCTGGGATCAGGCGTCGCTGCCCCCCGCCGTGGTAGGGGCTATGACTCGAGGTCGTTGACGACCGTGAACGCAATGCCCATCATGTCTGGGATTGGAGGCCCGTCATGACGAGTGAGCTTGACCTTCCGCGCGGCACCGTCACCTTCCTCTTCACCGATATCGAGGGCAGCACCGCCCTCTGGGAACAGGACCGCGCCGCGATGCGCCCTGCCGTCGAGCGGCACCTGGCTCTCCTCGATATGGCGATAGCCGCCCATGGCGGTCACCGCTACGAGCAGGTTTGGGACGCGATCCAGGCCGCCTTCGCGACGGCGGGCGACGGGCTCGCCGCCGCGATCGAAGCGCAGCGCGCGCTCGCCAGGGAACCGTGGCAGCTCCCGAGCCCGATTCGGGTGCGTATGGCGCTGCACACCGGCGAGGCGGCCCCCGACTCTTCCGGGAGGTACCACCAGGTCCCGGCTCTCAACCGGCTGAGCCGGGTTCTCGCGGTCGCGCACGGCGGCCAGATCCTGCTCACCCATGCGACCCGGCAATTGGCTGGTGATCAACTGCCAGAGAATGTGGCTTTCCACGATCTTGGCCAGCACCGACTGCGCGATCTCCTGCAGCCTGAACGCATCTTCCAGGTACTAGCCCCAGGTTTGCCTGCCGATTTTCCGCCACTGCCATCACTCGAACGGCACGAGACAAACCTTCCGATCCTGCTGACGCCCTTGATCGGTCGCGCCGAGGACGTGTCACGCGTCGTGGCGTTACTGGAGCAGGAGGATTGCCGGCTGGTGACACTCATTGGCCCTGGAGGAACCGGCAAGACGCGCCTGGCACTGGCAGCCGGCGCCGAGTTGCTGGACACCTTCCCCGATGGTGTCTGGTTCGTCGATCTTGCCCCGATCGTCGACCCCGCGCTGGTGCTGCAGGCCATCGCGGCCACGCTCGGGGTGCGCGAAACGAATGTCTCGCAGATGGAACACGCGCTGATTGCGTACCTGGCGCCGAAACGCCTCCTGCTCGTGCTCGACAACTTCGAGCAAGTCGTCGCCGCGGCCCCGCATGTCTCAGAGTTGCTAACAGAGTGCCCACGGCTCGCGATCCTCGCGACGAGCCGAGAAGCCCTCCAACTCCGGGCTGAGCACCTGGCTCCCGTTCTGCCACTTCTGTTGCCGGAACCCGACGCCCTCCCGTCGCTCACCGAGCTGGCTCGCGTGCCGGCGATCGATCTGTTCGTTCAGCGAGCTCAGGCGATCGTGCCCAGCTTCGCGCTGACCGATGAAAACGCCGCGGCGGTGGCTGAGATTTGCCGACGACTCGATGGACTGCCGCTGGCCATTGAGCTGGCCGCCGCCCGGATCAGACTTCTACCTCCGCGGGCGTTGCTGGCCAGGTTAGAACAGCGCCTGCCCCTCCTGACTGGTGGAGCACGCGATGCGCCCGAGCGCCAGCGAACTCTGCGTGACACGATCGACTGGAGCCACGAGCTGCTTTCGCGGGAAGAGCAGACCCTGTTCAGAAGGCTCGGGGTCTTCGCCGGGGGCTGGACGATGGACGCGGCGGAGAAGATCACTCGAACCGGAGGTGAGTTGGATGTCTTCAGTGGCTTAGAAGCTCTTATCGACAAGAGTCTGGTTCGCCAAAGTGGGGACGGAACGGGGGAGCCGCGCTTCGGCCTCCTGGAGACGATCCGAGAGTTCGGGCTAGAGCAACTCGTCGCGGCAGGTGAGGCGGACGAGGTACGGACTCGCCATGCCGACTATTACGTGACCCTGGCGGAGGAAACGTCGAGCGGCCTCTGGCAGTCGACAGAGCGACGGCTGCTCGATCGGCTGGCGGTTGAGCAAGACAATACCAGGTCCGCGCTCGACTGGCTCGAACGGCAGGGTGAGCTCGAAACGTGTCTCCGCCTGGCCGTGGGACTGGGGTGGTTTTGGCTCATCCGCAGTTTGGGCAGCGAGGGTCGATCGTGGCTCGAGCGGGCGGTCGCGCCCAGCATCGAAGTGTCTCCCCCGGTCAGAGCCTGGGCGCTCATGTGGGCGGGTGCATTGGCGCTCATGCAAGGTGAATCAGCGGCCGCCGTGAAGCTGGAGGAGGCGAGTGTCGCACTTTGGCGCGAGCATGGCGAGACGTCCTCCGGGCTCGTTTCAGCTCTGGTCACTCAGGCGCGAGCCGTCGGTCAGCTCGGAAATCCCGACCTCGCGGTAGCACTGCTGGAGGAAGGCCTGGACATCGCCCGCTCACTGAACCATGCCTTCCTCATTGTGCTCGTTCTCGAAAATCTCGCCGGGATGGCGCTCGTGCGCGGCGATTCTGTGCGGGCGAAGGCGCTTATTGAAGAGGCTTTGCCGCTTCGGCGCACGACAGGGGATACCTGGGGCGCGCCGTACTCACTCGCCATGCAGGGCGAGATCGCGCGCGGAGAGGGCGACCTCGTCAAGGCTCTTGAGCATTATCAGCAAGCTATTACCCTCTCCTACGATCGGGGCGACCAGCGGTTTGTGGTCGGCGGCCTCATAAGGATTGGAAACCTCGCGGCGGAGCTCGGCAGGCCGGAATCCGCGGCGCACCTGCTGGGAGCGGCTGAGAAGGTTCACGAGACGGTTGGTTCGTGGATTCACCTGTCCGGGCTCGACGGGGACCAACGAGCCCTCGAGATGACGCGAGCAGCGCTCGGGGATGAGGCATTTGCCGCGGCGTGGTCCACTGGGCGGGCACTTTCGCTGCATCAGGCCGTGACCGAAGCCGGCGCCCTCGCGCGGGATCTGGTACAGGATCAGGGTGTGGCGTCCCCTGTCATCTAATGCCGTCTATGCGCTTTCCGAGAGCACCTTCCAATCGCGGTGAGGAATCTCGTTTCTCACCGTGTCCCCACAGAACGTCGAGATCCCTCCTGCCTCGGGACGACACAACGTCCCTACGCCACTGCAGTTAGCTAGTGCTAGATCGTGTCGGATCATCTGATCGAGATGACTCTGAGACCGCCGCAATCTCCTCGACAGCGGCCGGGTTCTCCAAGGCGGTGACGTCGCCCGGGGGTAAGCCGAGGTAGGCCGCGCGGATCACCCGGCGCATGATCTTGGCGTTGCGGGTCTTCGGCAGGTCACGCACCCAGACGACGCGCTGCGGCCGTAGAGCGGCGCCAAGCTGCGCGGCGATCGTCTGCCGGACCTCTTCCGCCAGCGTGTCGGCGGCTTCGATTCCCGGCCTGGGGACGACGAAGACGACGATCGTCTCGCCTTTGACCTCGTGTGGCACGCCGATCGCTGCGGCCTCCTGGACCGCGGGGTGCGCCGTCGCTGCCGATTCCACTTCCGCCGGCCCAACTCGTTTCCCGGCGACCTTCAAGGTATCGTCCGACCGCCCGCGGATAAACCACTGGCCGTCGTCGGCGATCTCCGCCCAGTCACCGTGCACCCAAACCCCGGGGATGCGACTCCAGTAGGTCTCCAGGTAGCGCTCGGGGTCACGCCAGAAACCGCGGGTCATGCCGACCCACGGCTGGCGTACGACCAACTCGCCGACTTCGCCGCGCACCGGGCGGCCGGCGCTGTCTGTCACGTCCGCGTCCATGCCCGGCACGAGGGTGTTGAACCCGCAGGGGACGATCGGGCGCAGCGTGACGCAGCCGACGATACCGCCGCTCGTCTCCGTTCCGCCCGAGTAGTTGATGATCGGGCAGCGCCCTCGCCCGACCTCCTCGAAATACCAGCGCCATGGTCCAGGATTCCAGGTTTCCCCGGTCGAGCCGAGAATGCGTAGCGAGGAAAAGTCACGGTCGCGGACCCACTCCGGCCCTTTGCCCATCAGGGCCCGCACGGCGGTCGGGGCGACACCCAGAACGGTGATCTGGTGATCGTCGACCAGCCGCCAGAGGCGGTCGGGAGCAGGGAAGTCAGGCGTTCCCTCGAAAAGCATTAGGGTCGCGCCGACGATCAAGCCACCGCAGATCAGCCAGGGACCCATCATCCAGCCAAGATCGGTCAACCAGAACAGCGTATCGTCCGCCTGCAGGTCGAAACAGGCAGCCAGATCATGGGCGGCTTTGACTGGGAATCCGGCGTGAACGTGCACCGCCCCTTTGGGACGCCCCGTCGTGCCGGAGGTGTAGATCAGCATGTACGGCTCATTGGCATCGGTTTCGACCGTTTCGAACTCGGGTGAAGCGCCGGGGACGACGTCGTGCCACCAGACGTCCCGGCCCGGCATCCAGGGGACGTCCTCCCCGGTGCGACGCAGAACGAGGCAGGTTTGCACGGTTGGCGCCTGGGCTATCGCCTCGTCGGCGACCGCCTTCATCGGGCCGGTTTTACCGCGCCGCG
>JAHWJF010000413.1 GCA_019348515.1 Chloroflexota bacterium
ATATCGAACGCGCGCTCCCCCCGGTTCGTGCTCTCGATCACGGTTGGAATCAAGTTCTCGATCGTTGGGATCTGCATCAGTGCGATAACTCCACTCAATCAAGGGTCAGGCTCGGACCACCAAGCGTCTCCGGTGACGTACGGGGATGGGAGTCTAGCAGACCGGTCGAACGTCACCGCTCATGAGCCGGACCTCGACCGCCATGAGCGATCAGGTGTCGATGGAGGAGGAACGCGTGGACCCGTGGATCAGTCTCATCACCCTCGGCGTGCGCGACCTGGTGCGCTCCCGCCACTTCTACCAGGATGGTCTCGGTTGGCCGCTTTCGGCGGCCAGCACGGAGGAGGTCGCCTTCTTCACACACCGGTGGTGTCGTGCTCGCGCTGTACCCGCGGGAGTTGCTCGCCGCAGACGCAAACATCTCTCCGGAGGGATCAGGCTTCCCCGGGATCGCCCTGGCGCACAACGTCGCCACCCGGGAGCTGGTCGACGCCGCGCTGCAGGCAGCCATCGCTGCTGGCGGCACGCTGCTCAAACCGGCGACCGAGGCGGAGTGGGGCGGCTACTCCGGCTACTTCGCCGATCCCGACGGCTTCCCCTGGGAGATCGCCTGGAATCCCAGATTTCCTTTACAGGACGATGGGACGATCGAGTTGCCGTAGCAACTGTACGTGGATAGTCACGAGATTCCGGCAGTTTTCAGACTTTTGGCTACAGCGGCGACCGGAAGTCGTGTCATCCCGACGACCATGCAGGAGGGATCTCGTCGTGCTGCCGAGACCCGGTGGGAAACGAGATTCCTCGCGCGCTCGGAATGACACGTTTTGGGGACTCCGCTCTAGTCCCGCCACGTTTCTCCGCACCCCTACGCCCGCAGCACCTGGCCCAGCCCGCGCTGCGTTGCCGCGATGACGACCGCGTTGGCGAGCGCCGCGTCCTGGATACCGAGGCCGGTCAGGTCGGCCACCGTGATCTGGTCGTCCCGCGTACGACCGGGCACCTTGCCGGCGGCGATGGCCGCGAGCGGCACGACTTCTTCCAGAGTCAAATGACCGGCTTCGATGGCGTGATGGATCTCGCCTTGCGTCGCCGCCTGCGGCGGGTGGTCGGCGACGACGAGATCAGCGCGAGCGAGCACATCGACAGCCAACTCCTGCTTATCCGGGAAATCGGACCCCATCGCCGTGATGTGGACGCTCGGTCGCAACCAATCAGCGTCGATGAGCGGGGCTCGGGAGGGCGTTGTCGTTACGATCAAGTCGGAAGTCGCGACCGCCTCCCGCAACTCGCGGGCGACGGCGATGTCGATCCCGAGACGCGCTCCCATCTCCGCGGCGTAGGCCTCCGCCGCGTCCGCACGCCGCGCGTAGACGATGACCCGCTGCGGCTGGCGCACGCCGAGCAACGCGTCCAACTGGTATCGAGCTTGGCCGCCGGCGCCGACGATCAGCGCCTGCTCGATCTCGGGGTTGGCCAGCAGATCGGCGGCCAGCGCGCCGGCGGCCCCGGTGCGCAGCTCGGTGAGATAGCCGTTGTCGAGAAGCAACGTGTCGAGCAGACCGGTCGTTGCCGAGAAGACGAGGGAGAGCCCGCCGAGCATCGGTAGACCCAGGGCCGGGTTGTCATAGAAGCCGGTCGCCGCCTTGATCGACCAGTACGGCGTCCCATGCACGTAGGCGCCCTTGATGTGCGCCTCACCGTTGTGCTCGTGGAACTCCATGCCAATCACGTCGGGGAGGGTGGCCTTGCCGGCCGCGAAGGCGATGAATGCCTCTCGCACCGCCGCCAGCGCCGCAGCCTGGCTGGTCAGCGTTCGGATCTCGGCTTCGGTCAACATCCGAATATCCATTGCTGTTCCTTGCTTGATCACGTTGCCCATCTACCGCGTTCCTGGTGACGCGGGCGACTCAGGAGTCGCCCCTACATTCGATTCCCGACTCCCGCCTCAACTAAGCACTCGTTGCACGACGGAAAGCGCGTGGTCGACGTCTTCCGCGTGATTGAAGATGTGGGTCGAGAAGCGCGTCGAACCGAAGCGGGGTGAGACGATGACGCCGGCCTCATTGAGCCGAGCGGCGACCTCTTCCCCGTCCCGACCCGGGAAGCGCGCCGTGACGATGCCTGCCCGCGAGTGGATGTCGCGCGGGGTGAGAAGTGTTGCTCCCAGGGCGTCCAGCCCGTCGATGAGACGCGTCGCCAGGGCCAGATCGTGGGCGAGAATGCGGTCAGTGCCGAGGTCGAGGGTGTACTCCATGGCGGCGCCCAGCGCGACCCCGGCGCCGTAGCTCATGGTCGAGAACTCCAGGCGTCGCGCCGAAGGGGCCAGGGCCATGTGGGCGGCGTCGAGGGCATACGGCTCAACCGTGCTCCGCCAGCCGACGAACGGCGGGTCAAGCCGCTCCAGCAGCGTTGGCCCCAGGTAGCAGACAGCCGCGCCGAACATGGCCCCCAGCCACTTGTAGCCGCCCGCGACCAGCATGTCGACGCCGCTGGCCTGGATGTCGATCGGGACCATCCCCGCTGATTGCGTCGCGTCGATCACCAGCGTCGCGTCGTAGGCGCGGGCGAGACGTGCCAACTCATCGAGCGCGAAGCGATGCCCGGTGGCGAACTGCACCTGGCTGACGCAGATGACCTCTGTGTTGTCATCGACCAGCGCCGCGACGGAATCGAGCGACAGTGATGCTGGGTCATCCTTCGCCTGGACGAGGCGAACGTCCGCGCCCGTCTCCGCCGCGACGCGGAACCAGGGGTAGGTGACGCTCGGGAACTCCAGGTCGATCGAGACGATGTTGGCGCCACGCGCCGGCCGCAGCCACCAGGCCGCCTGGCAGAAAGCCTCGGTCGCGCTCGTCGTGATCGCGATGGCGTCCGGGCTGGCATTGAGGAGTCTCGCCGCCGCGTTTCGGGCCCGGTCCAGGACGCCAACCTCCTGCGCTTCGTCGAACCAGGTTGTCCCCCGCAGCGCCAGCTCTCGGTCGAACGCGGCCACCTGCTCCTGAACCGGAAGCGGGACGAGCCCCATCGAGGCCGCGTTGAGATAGGTCACGTCATCGAGCAGCGGAAAGTGATGCCTGGGAGCCAGGGATTCGTTCACACCGTTCCCTTGTCTATCGCACGCACCCTGCAACGACCGTGTCATGGTGAGCGCAGCGAACCATCTCGGCCGCAGCGCACGATCGTTCCCGAGAGACGAGATTCTTCGCAAGCGCAGAAAGACACAATCACCCGTCGCCGCCCTCGAGTTGAGACGGCTGGCACGCTGCCTTGAACCCTCGTCACAGGATCTTGGAAAGGAACTGACGGGTTCGCTCGTTGCTCGGCCGGGTGAAGAAGTGCTCCGGCGGGCCCTCCTCGATGATCAGCCCGTCGTCCATCATCACCACACGGTCGGCCGCCTCCCGCGCGAAGCCCATCTCGTGCGTGACGCAGATCATCGTCATGCCGTCCGCCGCGAGCTCGGCCATGACGGCCAGCACCTCGCCGACCGTCTCGGGGTCGAGTGCGCTGGTCGCCTCGTCGAAGAGCATCAATTTCGGCGACATCGCGAGTGCCCGCGCAATCGCCACGCGCTGCTGCTGACCACCAGAGAGCTTGGCGGGATACGCGTCACGCTTGTCGAGCAACCCGACGCGGTCCAGGAGTCGCTCTGCCGTCGCGACTGCCACGTCGCGCGGCTCGCCACGGACGTGGATTGGCGCCTCGATGATGTTCTCCAGCGCCGTCAGATGCGGCCAGAGGTTGAAGCGCTGGAAGACGAAGCCGATCTCCGCCCGCTTGCGGGCGACCTCCTGCGGCGCATCCTCGACCAGCGTGCCGTCCG
>JAHWJF010000414.1 GCA_019348515.1 Chloroflexota bacterium
TGGTAAAGCAAGCTGGACGACGAGCTCGCCGACCGAGAGTTCCCCGCGGGCCAGGCGGGTTACGCCGCTGGGGTGAGCAGATCCTTTGCCACCACGAGGTCGACGGCGAGCGTTCGGTAGCCAACCGAGTCGAAGAGGACGACCATGGTATCGCCCGCGTAGCGCATGACCATGCCCGATCCCCACTCTTTGTGCTCGACCCGGCTCTTGACGGGGAAGGGCTGCGCCGCTGACGACGTGGCGATCACCAGGCCCGCTTCGCAGTTGTCGCAGTTGCCGCATGGTGGCGCATAGCCCTCGCCGAAGTAGTTCAGAATGTACTCTCGTCGGCAGTCGCGCATGTCGGCATAGGCTCGCATCATCTCGATCCGCGAGCGGGCGAACTTGCGCAGATTCTCCTGCGCTTCAGCTGCCTCCTCAGCCGCCTCGGCCACGTCCTCTTCCACAGTCGCGACGACCTCGCCTGTCGGCAGCACGTCGACGGCGCCGACCTCTTCGAGGCGGCTGAGGGCGACCGTCACTTTTGTCTTCGAGAGGTCGACCTCCTCGCTGATCTCCGCAATCGCGAGCGAGCCGTCGGCGTCCTGCACCACCTCGGCCACCCGCTCCATCTGATCGGCGTCGACCTGGCCGCTGGCGGCGAAGAAGCGCCGGAGGTTGAGGTCCTCCCGGCGAAAAAAGAGGATCGCCTCGGCTGGCTCACCATCGCGGCCAGCGCGACCGATCTCCTGGTAATAGGCGTCGACCGATTCACTGACGTCGAGGTGGTAGACGAAGCGGACGTTCGGTTTGTCGACCCCCATGCCGAAAGCGGTCGTCGCAACGATGACGTCGACCGCGTCAGACATGAACGCCTCCTGGATGCGAGCGCGCTCGCCGGCCGCCATGCCGGCATGGTAGGCAACGGCGTTGACCCCCTGCTGGCAGAGGGCAGCAGCCAACTCCTCCGTGTGCCGGCGGGTCGCCGCGTAGACGATGCCCGGCTTCGGTGCGTCGAGCACGCGCGCGACGAGCTCCTCGCGCTTCTCCTCCTCGTCCGCGAACCCCTCGACGGCGAGGCGGATATTAGGGCGATCGAAGCCGCGGACGATGATCTGAGGCTCTCGCATCCCCAGCCGCTCGACGATCTCCTGCTGCACCGGGGGCGAGGCGGTCGCGGTCAATGCCAGGATCCGAGGGTGAGCGAGCGTCTCGACGACGGCGCCGAGGCGGAGGTACTCCGGTCGGAAATCGTGACCCCACTCGCTGATACAGTGAGCCTCATCGACGACGAAGAGGGTTGGCTTGACCGCTTGCAGGCGGGCGAGCATCTCCTCGTTGGCGAGCTGTTCCGGCGCCAGGAAGAGGAACTCGGTTGCGCCCTCCTCGAACTCGTCCAGCGCTTCTTCTCGCTCGGCAGCGCGCAGGGTCGAGTTGACCAACGCGGCATCGCCGACGTTCTCTTCGGCGATCGCCTCGACCTGGTCCCGCTGGAGGGCGATCAACGGCGAGACCACGACAGTAGCGCCGGGGATGAGGGCGCCGGCGATCTGGTAGATGGCGGACTTACCCGCCCCGGTCGGCATCACGGCGAGAGTATCGCGTCCCTCCAGCACGGCGGTGACCGCCTCCTCCTGCCCTGGCCGTAGCTGCTCGTGCCCTAGTTTCTCTTGGACAGCCTGGTCCACGACCTCGGAAAGGTCGGGCGATTTCTTCTTCTTCTGCTTCATGACTCTCGCTAGTCGATCTTGCCGAGCGCCTGGCTCACGTCAGCGGGAGTTTGATACTCCTCATCCGGCAGCTGCTCCAGCGTCGCGCGGACGTCCTCGTCGGCCCCCTGCCGTTCGGCGTTCTCGAGCAGGTCGCTCTTGCTTGCGGGGTAGTCGACCCCCTTCAGGAACTTTTGGATCTGGATCGGATTGACAGCCATCGTCGTCCTCCTTCGGATACGCGATTGCGCTTAACTCCACGCGGTGGGAATGGTCATTTGCGGGGATACCGGTTTCTGTCCAGATCCTCTCTGAGACGGAGAACCAGATAGTTGCCAGAGCGCCCGCCCCGAGGACGCGGCGCCGGGGATACCGGCGCTGTGTTTAGCAGAGCTCGTGCCAACTGGTTGCTTAGCGGCGCAAGCTGCCGGAGACTGGCCGATCGCCGCTCAGTGTGGCAGCGGTACGCAATCACGATCGGCCGAAACGGGGCGTTACCCGAATGGGGAAGGGTGGCGACGGTATCCTGGATCTGCTGGCTACCACCGATTGAGATCCAGCGGTCGGTGGCGAACCGGAACCGGCGGAAATCCTGTCGACTGGTCGCGCGCTCTGGCAATCGACAGTTGATTTCGTCGTCCATCGTCCGTCAAGGCGTGCTCCTGTCCGCATGGAGGCAGTTTCAGCAAGGGGGGCTTCCGTATGATTGCGGTCATCTTCGAAGTCTGGCCCGGCGAGGGGCGCCGTGACGAGTATCTGGACATCGCCGCTGAGCTGCGGCCGCTTCTTGATGGGATAGACGGGTTCATTTCCATCGAGCGTTTCGCCAGCCTCTCGGAACCGGGCAAGATGTTATCGCTCTCCTTCTGGCGGGACGAGGAGGCGGTGGCGGCCTGGCGACAGCTGGAGGCGCACCGGGCGGCCCAAACCCGGGGCCGAGCCGGAATCTTCACCGACTATCGCCTGCGAATTGCCGGCGTTGTCCGAGACTATGGCATGCACTCCCGCGACGAAGCGCCATCTGACAGTCGGGAGCGCCACGATTGATGGCTTGCGGGCCGAGCTGGGGCAGAAGACCGAGAGGATGACCATCGCGCGTTGCTGTCTCCGCCGCTGAATTCTCTATAGTGGGCATCGAGAGACGAGAGCCAACGAGGAGATCAGGATGGTGCGGTTTGGATGCGGTCGGGTCGATATCACGCCACAGCCGGGTCTGCCGATGGTCGGTATGCCCGGCTCGCCCCCCGGCGAGGGCGTGGAGTGGCCGCTCCGAAGCCGGGTCTTCCTCGCCGACGACGGCGAGCGTCGCGTCGCGGTCGTCTGTCTCGACCTCATCGCGCTGGTTTCTACCCATGTCGCAGAGCTCCGGGAGCGGCTGGCGGCCGGGGCCGGTCTCGCTCCCGAGAACATCCTCATCGCCTGCAGTCACACGCATCGCGCGCCGTTCACGGAGACGGGGTGGGGCGCGGCCGAGGAGCCAACCCGCACCTACCTCGACCTGGTGTTCTCGCGGACATCGGAGGCGATGGCTGAGGCTGTCGCAAGCCTGCAACCGGCGGAGCTCAGCGTGGGCACGACCACCGCGGAGGGGTGGGCGTTCAACCGGCGGCCGATCTACGCCGGCGGCCAGGTCGGCACCCACGGTCCGGCCTGGGGCAACGGGTTCGTCGGTATGGAGGGGACCGCCGACGAAGAGCTGGGCGTGCTCCTAGCACGCGGGCAGGGCGGCGGTGTGCTCGGCGGGCTGGTCGATTTCGCCTGCCACCCAACGGCAATGGGGCACGAGCCGGTCTACTCCGCCGACTACCCCGGCGTCCTCACGGAGGCACTGGAGGCTCGACATGGTGGTGTTTTTGGCTTCCTGATCGGCGCCGCCGGCGATACATCAACTCCCGATCCGGCCTCCCGCGACCCGGACAGCGGCTTCGGCCGGGAACACACCATGGCCATGGGACGAGCGCTCGCCGATAAGGCGGACGAGGTGATCCGGGATGGACGCCCTCTCGCCTTCGATCGCATCGGCGCGGCAAGCACCCGGCTGCGGATCGCGCAACGTCGCCCCACCATGGAACAGGTGGAGCTGGCCCGCTGGTATCTGGAGGAGCGGCCGCCCGACCTGGA
>JAHWJF010000415.1 GCA_019348515.1 Chloroflexota bacterium
GCACCTCAATGACCCCTGCCGGGATCGAGGGCAGATCGAGCAGCTGTCCGGATGACTGATCGCGGACGTGGAGACGCGAGTAGCCGTCTTCATTCACGACCCAAGCCAGGATCCGGCCGTCTCGCGAGGCATCGACGGCGGAGATATCCCACCCGGGCGTCTCCAGCCACTGGTAGACACCCGTCCGAAGGTCGAAGAAGGCGAGCCCGAGGAACTCCCGTCCCTCGTCGCTGCGCAGGAAGAAGCCGCTGCTGTCGGCAGCCCATGGTCCGGGGAAGAACAAGACCTCGCCCTCGTGCGGGGTGAGGCAGCGGGCGGCACCCTCACCGGGCGTGACGAGGTAGACGGTGGTGTCGCTGTTCGAGATGTCGTCGATGACCGAGGCGGCGTGTCCGTCCGGCGACCAGGCCATGGGGAAGTAAAAAGCATCACCCGCAAGCGCCCGCTGTGTGCTCCCGGTCGTCAGGTCGCGGATCAGCACATCCTGGTCGGTCGGCACCCGGTCGTTCCCAGCGTAGGCGATGCGCCGGCTGTCGGGGGACCATGGAGCGAGCGCCGCCAGAAAGTGCTGGACCCGGGGCTGGTCAGTCAGCGGCGTGGAGTCACCACCGGCTGCAGGGATCAGGTGCAGCTGGTAGAACTCATCACCCTGATGGTCCCGGGTGAAGAGGATCGTGGCGCCATCCGGCGACCAGGCAATCTGGCGCACCGCGTGCTCATCGTAGTCGGTCAATTGAACTGACTCGCCACCATCTGTCGGCTGGCGCCAGAGGTTGAACTGGCCGGAGGCGTCGGAGACGTAGGCGATGTGCGCACCGTCCGGCGAGAAGGCGAGGGTGGGCTGGTAGCGGTGGATGGCGGCGAACTGCTCGAAGGTGGAGCGAGGCGACTCGGTGCGGGCGGGCATCAGATCATCTCCAGCACGCGACTTCTGGCCAATCAGAACAACGCCGTAATGATGCCTCACGCGCTCGTGGCACAGACGCGCTAAGGAGCACCATGATGCCAGCACGCAGACCCGAGACGGAGTTCCGCCAGTGTGGCCGGAGGCTGGCCCACCGTCTGGGCCGACAGGACCGGCATGCCAACCACCTCCTGCCTCACGGCGCTGCTGGCGTGGTGCGACGGCCGCCGGCTGGCCGTCCGCGCCTGAGGTTGGGATGGGGTTTTGGCACATTTGCGCACGGTGCCCATAGTGCCGAACGAACCAAAACCTCCTGGGGGCGAGCGCGGAACCGGAAGCGAGCAGCGTTTGCTCGTTATGAGGCCCGAGGCCTTTTGCGCAAGCTCCGCGCCCGGGTTAGATCACAAGCTCAGATGAGATACTGCAAGTCCGTACCTCTGGATGACACCCTCTCCAGATACCGGTTCGGAGAAAGGTAGACGCGGCCGCCCGGCCTTCGCGGCCGTGCCGATCTCCTTTGGCCACAACCTCTGCTAATCAGTGCCCTGATCAGAGGGATCGTTGCCACGACGATGCGCCGCGCTACAATGGCGTCCGGATTAGTTCCATATTCCATGTGTACCGGGCAAGACCTCCGCGCGGTGTTGCGGGAGCAGCAACCGCGGTAGTGGGGTGTGCCTTCGGTATGCGGCCGGGGAGGAGCCGTGGTGCTGTCGGCGCGGTGAGCACCGCGGCGCCGGAACTGGTCGTGGTGGTGTCATTCACTTGATTGACGCCGTGTTCGCGACTTCAGATTGGAGATTCCGCGTGCCGACGCGACGAACGGTGCTTGCCTCAGCCGCCCTTGCTCCCGTACTCACCACCGCCTTCGCGCGTCCGCTTCCGGCTGCCGCGCAGGGCGCGACACCGGAAGCTGACGGGGTTGACCGTGCGGCGGTGGAGGCCGCGCTGCCTCAACTGGTCGAGCTGGCCGAAGCCGCCGTCGAAAGTAGCGCCGTCCCGGGGCTGGCCCTGGCCGTCGTCTATCAGGATGAGGTGGTGCTGAACGCCGGGTATGGCCTGCGCTCAGTCGAGAGCGGCGAGCCGGTTACGCCCGATACCGTCTTCCAGCTCGCCTCGCTCTCCAAACCGATCTCCTCGACCGTGGTCTCGGCGGTGGTGGGGACCGGCGCCGCGGCCTGGAGCGATCCGGTAGTCGACCATCTTCCCGCGTTTCAGCTCTCCGATCCCTGGGCCACGCGCGAGCTGACGATCACCGACTACTTGTCCCATATCAGTGGGCTGGGCGGCGATGCCGGCGGCGATCTGGAGCGAATCGGCTACGAGCGCGAGACGATCATCGAGCGCTTGCGCTATCTGGCCCTGGCCAGCTCGCCCCGCTCCCACTATGCCTATAGCAACTTCGGCTTCACCGTCGGTGGGCTCGCGGCCGCGGCCGCGGTCGATATGACCTGGGAAGAGGCCTCGCAGGCGTTGCTCTTCGCCCCGCTCGGGATGACCTCCACCAGCTCGCGCTACGCCGATTTTGAAGCGGAGGAGAACCGGGCGGCGCTGCATGTCTGGATCGACGACGCCTGAAGCGCGGCCTTCACTTTCAACTCGGATACGCAAGCACCGGCCGGCGGCATCAGCTCCTCGGCGAACGACCTGACGCAGTGGCTGCGGCTCCTGCTCGCGGACGGCATGCTGGGCGATGAGGAGATCATTCCGGCGGCAGCGTTGCTGGAAGCGCGGGTGCCGGTGGCGAGCCGGGGAGCGAACCCGTTCACCGGCCAACCGAGCTTCTACGGGCGCGGCTGGGCTATTGGCTTCGACGTCGATGGCAACGTCATCCTCAATCACGCGGGCGCGTTCTCGCTCGGGGCGCGCACGATAGCAAGCCTGCACCCGGCCCAGGAGCTCGGCATCGTGGTGCTGACCAGCGCCTTCCCGACCGGGGTGCCCGATGGCCTGGCCGACAGCCTCTTCGATCTCGTGGCGCATGGCCGCCTGACCCGGGACTGGATCGCGGCCTGGAACCCCATCTATGCCGGCATCGGCGCGGCCTTCGGGGCGAGTGGCGCGCCGTACGAGACGGCTCCGGCGTCTGCCACGCCCGCCTTGCCGGCCAGCGCGTACACGGGGGTCTTCGCCAACGACTACGTTGGGCCGGTCGAGATCAGCGGCGAGGAGGGGGCGCTGGAGCTGCGTATGGGACCGGAGCCGCGCGTCTATCCGCTCATGCATTTCGAGCGTGACACCTTCACCTATCCGATCGATCTGGAGCCGCCCGCTCCGCTCACCGGCGCGACCTTCGTCATTGGTCCGGACGGAATGGCGCAGGCGCTCATCCTCGAGTACTTCGCCGGCAATGGGCAGCAGCTCTTGCCGCGCGTGGCGGAGGACTGACACCGCGCGCTCTTGTTCCCCAACCTCAGTCGGTAACGACCCTCACCCCAAACCGCCACCCAGAGGGTGCCCGGCCCTGCCGCAGGGAGAGGGGCTCTGGCTTTGGGAGCTCCTGTATCGCATCACCGGATCACAACGGGATGGTCGGCGAGAACGCCGCCTCTCACTCCCCTTGAATAGGACGCTGGCGATTTGGGCTAGTGCTGCCCGGACTGTTCTCTTTTCCGCCGCCCCTCGTTTCGCAAGGTGAGCGGTCCGTTCCCGGCAGATGGGGGCAGGTCCGGGTCCTACCGTTCCTCCCAGTAGGCCTCGGGAACATCGACGTCGAGGCAGAGCGCGACCGGAACGTGGTCGCTCCCAGCCAGGAGCCGCACGCCGACCACCGTCGCGCTCACGTTCGGGCTGTACAGCTCAATCTCGGCGCCGATCGGAAGCGAGACGACTCCCTGAATCCGCATGACCGGCAGGTTCCGGGCGCGATCGTGCACGAACGTTTCCGGGCGCAGGTCGAGCA
>JAHWJF010000416.1 GCA_019348515.1 Chloroflexota bacterium
GGCGTGTCAGGGGATGCCCGTCGCCTCACGTGCGTCGAACTTCCTGTGTATCGCTTGGTGGTGCCATTCTTCTTTGTGATTACCGGATTGCGTGTCGATCTGGAGATCCTTTATCAACCTGCGGTGACCGTGTTGGCGGCGGTTGTGACTCTGGTTGCCATCGTGACCAAGCTCCTCGGTGGCGTCCTTGGTTCGGCTGGCCTGGGTGCGCGCTCCGCGTTCATCGTCGGGGTGGGGATGGTCCCGCGCGGCGAAATCGGTTTCGTTGTCGTCGCTATGGGCCGAACCCTGGGCGTCTTGCCCGATCAGGTCGTCTCGGTAGTGGTGGTCATGAGTGTGGTGACGACGCTGATCGCCCCGCCCGTACTCGCCGCCCTCTATCGCGGTACTGCGATTCCCCACCGGGTCCGCCGAGCGGGGCGACCGGGACATCCCCTACTGCCTCTGCCCCGCGGTGCAACTGCCGGGGATTTCTCCGCCGCCGGCCGGCTCCCGGATCTTGGCAGCGGTCCCACTCGGCCGCGTGGCCAGGCCTAGCTCGGGACGACGTAGCAGGACGGCGCGCGGTCGCAAGAGCAGCCAAACGGCTTTGACAAGCACTGGTTCACGCGCGAGTCGCCGATCTTCCGCGTATTGGACTATCGGGTTGCCGTCACCACAATCGCCTCACTGGGAACCCGCACCATATCTCCATCCCGAAACCTCTCGAGCGCGGCGATCACCTCATCATGCAGGCGCTGTTGCTCGCTTTCCGGCAGACGTGCCAGACCGCCTCCGTCCGGCGTCGTGAAGTCCTCACGCCACGCCTGCCATTCGGTTTCCGGATCGGCGATCTCATGGAACAGCGTGACACGATCCGTGACCATTTCGCGGAGCCCGGCCTCGGCGATGAGACCCTCTATCAGTCCCGGCGCTCCCATGCTCATGGGTGAAGGCGGCGCCTCGCCCGCAGTGGGTGGCAATGCCGGACCGACGATACGGCTCACCAGAAAGAGCCCCACCTTCTCCGGCACGCTCCAGACAGCCACGCCAACTCGCCCACCAGGGCGCAACACGCGGCGCATCTCGACCAACGCGCGCACCGGCTCTGGCATGAACATCAACCCGAATTGGCAATAGACCACGTCGAACGATGCGTCCGGGAGATCGAGCGCTTCAGCTGGCATCGCCGCGAAGGTGACGTTTGTCACCCCGGCTGCGGACGCCGTTCCGCGGACATATGGCTCCCAGGCCGGAAGAAAATCCGTGGCCAACACAACGCCCTCTGACCCGACGCGCTTTGCCGCCTCGACCGCCACCAGGCCAGTGCCGGTTGCCACATCGAGGACTCGCCCCCCGACAGGCGGCGGAAGGAGAGCCACCGTTGCCGCCGCGAACGATCTCAACTTGGGCGCCGACCGCTGAGCGTAGCGCTCCATGCGTTCGGACCACTCCGCGCGCCGCCGTTCGCTCGCTGACGCGGTTTGATCTACGGCATCAGACATCCGGTACCATCCTCGGCCGCCTCCATCGTTTTCCGTCCCTCCGCTCAGAACCTGGACCACGTGGCCGGACGAGTACGCCGGACCTCGCGGCGATCAGCCGGGCAAGGAATTGTCGCGCACACACAATGACGGTGGCCCGAGGTACCGCTTACCGAGTACACTTACCTGCTATTCGCCGCCCTGCATCCTGCTCATTTTGCGTTTACAGCTGGGCGCGGCGACGCGCTCCGATGACCGGCCCGACAACCTCATTCCAACCGGCGCGATGAACACTGCGCGGCTGGAAGCTGGAAAGATTGCTGCATGTCACCTCGTTCCAACAACACGTCTCAATCCGCGCCCGAGGAGGAGATTCCAGGGACTCCTGCCGCGCGGGACTCGCAAGCCGCGTCGCCGGCCATCAAGCCCCGGGCCACGCGTGGTGGCCGCACCAAGAAGGGTGCTTCACGGAAGCCGCCGTATGTTCTCCTACCGGTCCTGGTCGTCGATGAGACGCTCCTGCTGCCCCACATGTCCATCCCGTTCCCCATTGAGGATGAAGAAGCAGCCAGAGTCGTCGAGCGCGCCTCGCGCGGCGAGCACCGACACGTTCTCGTCCTGACCGAACGCCCGGTGCCTCCGGAGTCCGATCCCAACTCGCCTAATGGCGCCGTTGATGAAGATGCGGAGCTGCGGGCACTCCTGGCGGACGCCATCAGCGAAGTGGCCGCGCACTCCGGGATCGATGGCGAGCCGGAATGGATCCCAGATCCTGAACCTGGGCCGCAGGAATATGAATTGTGTGGGGTCGGCGTTATCGCCGAGATCGCCCAGTTCCGCCCGAGCGGCGGCCGCCATGTGGTTCTGCAAGGACTCGCCCGCGGCATCGTCACCGAGCTCGTGCAGCAGGATCCGTATCTCGTCGCGCGCGTCATCCGGCAGGACGACCCGGTCGACTCGACCGCCGAAGCGGAAGCGGCGATGACCGCGGTCATGGAGCAGGTCGAGAATTACATCAGCATGCTTCCGAACGTGCCGGAAGAGGTGCTGACGATGGTACGCGGGGTCGAGGAGCCAGGCTGGCTCGCCGACCTGATCGCCTTTTCGCCGGAATTCACGTCGGACCAGCGCCAGGATCTGCTGGAGATCCTCGATCCGATCGAGCGGCTCCGCCGCTTGAGCGTCCTGATTCAGAAGCGGCTCGACGTGCTCAATTTGCGCCAGCAGATCCAGACTGAAGCTCAGGCTGGGATGGACAAGCAGCAGCGCGAGTACTACCTGCGAGAACAGCTCCGCGCCATCCAGAAAGAGCTGGGCGAGGCTGGGACCGAGGCCGCGGTGGCGAGCGAGTTGCGCGAGAAGATCGAAGCCGCCGGTATGCCGGAGGAGGTCAAGGCGAAGGCGCTGGTTCAGCTCGAGCGGCTGGAGCAGCAGCATCCGTTCTCGCCCGAGATTGGGGTCATCCGGGGTTATCTGGATTGGCTAATCGAATTGCCCTGGTCTGTCGAGACGGAAGACCGGCTCGATCTGGCTGAAGCCGCTCGCGTTCTGAGCGAGGACCATTACGGTCTCGAGAAGGTCAAGGAGCGCATCCTCGAGTTCATCGCCGTGCGCAAGCTCGCGGGCGACCGCCTCCGCGCTCCAATCCTCTGCTTCGTCGGTCCGCCGGGCGTCGGTAAGACCAGTCTCGGGCGATCGATCGCCCGGGCGATCGATCGCAATTACGTCCGCATGTCGCTCGGCGGCGTGCGTGACGAGGCGGAGATCCGCGGTCACCGCCGGACCTACGTCGGCGCCATGCCGGGCCGGGTGATCAAGGCGTTGAAAGACGCGAAGAGCCGCAACCCGGTGATGGTGCTGGACGAGATCGACAAGGTTGGCTCGGACGCGTTCCGTGGCGACCCCTCGTCGGCGTTGCTCGAAGTGCTCGATCCAGAACAGAACACCACCTTCTCCGATCACTACCTCGAAGTGCCGTTCGATCTCTCGAAGGTGATCTTCATCACCACCGCCAACCTGCTGGAGCCCATTCCACCGGCCCTGCGTGACCGGATGGAGATCATCGAGGTCTCGGGGTACACGGAGGTCGAGAAGATGGCGATCGGGCGGCAATTCTTGCTGCCCAAGACACTTGAGAATCACGGCCTCACCACGGAGCAGTTGAGCGTCACCGACGATGCTCTGCGCCGGCTCATCCGCGAGTACACGGAGGAGTCGGGGGTACGCAATCTGGAGCGCGAGATCGGCTCGCTTTGCCGCAAGGTGGCCCGCATCCTCGCCGGGGATGACCCTCCCCCCTCGATCACCGTCGATGTGCCGCACGTCAGCGACTACCT
>JAHWJF010000047.1 GCA_019348515.1 Chloroflexota bacterium
CCCCCCGCCCCCCCCCGACGCACCGCCGCACTACGCGCCAGAGAAGCTTGCCCGGCCTTCCCCTCAGACTGCGGAAGATTTTCGCGTGATGACCGGAGTGGAGAACGCCGAGGCCCAAGCCGTGGAGCACGCGTGCCTGAATGCGGTTCACCGTTTCGTCGCCCACCTCTTCATGGGCTTTATGACCCCACCAGATGAGCACGTCTGTTTCCATGAGAACGTCTTCCGGCAGGCCGTTGTCGGGCTCGTCAAGGGTCGCGGTGCGAATCCGCAGATCCTCTTGCACGGCGAGCCCTTCAGCGATCGCGCCATGAATGCCGTCGGGATAGACCGCTCGATAACGCTCGTCCTCTCGTTCGTGCCGATATTCATTCCAAACGGTGACACGAATTGGATTCATGTACGCGCTCCTATGGAATCGCGACTTAACCGCTCGTCTGCTACGCCGTCCACTTCGACTTCACGTCCTAGCTCTGCCGACCGGTAGATCGCCTCAATGAGACGAACGCGGTCGAGCCCTTCTTCTCCTGACGGAGACATTGGGGTTCCGTCGAGCACACTTTCGACGAACTGCTTGAACACCTCACCATGGCCATGCCGCTCCAGCAAGCGGGGCTGCGTTATAGTGGGGACTCCGTCGATCTCACCGAAGAAGCGCAGCGTCTCGGTCTGGGCGTAATCCCGGGCATGGATTTCCGCCCCTCCGTTGTCGCCCAGAACTGACAACCCGAAATCGTCGCCGTGCCCGGTGTACGCCGCCCAGGACGCATCGAGCTGAAGTGTCAACCCGCCCTCAAACCGGATAAATGCGGTCGCAAAGTCTTCGACTTCATACGGCTCGCCGGGTGCGATCTTGAACCGCCCGCCTTGCCACTGGCCGCGCCCCTTGGGACCGAGTTCCGCGTAGGTTGCGGCGCTTACTCTGAGAGCCCTCGGGTTGCCAAGAACCCATAAAGCCATGTCAAGCACGTGGATGCCCAAGTCGATCAAGGGCCCCCCGCCCGCCAGCCGCTTCGAGGTGAACCAGGTGCCCAGACCCGGAATGCCCGACCGGCGCATCCAGAAAGCGCGGGCATGATAGATCGCACCGAGGTTCCCGCGTTCAACTTCATGCTTGACCAGTTGAACGTCCTGGCGACCGCGGCGGTTGAATACGACGCCCAACACCCGTTCGGCGCGGCGAGCAGCGGCGATGATCTGCTCGCCTTCCTCACTGCTCGGGGCCAGCGGCTTTTCGACCATGATGTGTTTGCCGGCGTCAAGCGCCGCCAGCGCGACCGGAAAATGCAAGATGTTCGGGACAGCAACGGTCACGGCTTCAATGTCCGGGTCCGCCACCAGATCTTGGTAGTCCCGGTAGACGCGGGGCACGCCGAACTGTTTGGCCAGCGAGTGGCAGCGCTCCTCGTCGAGCCCGGCGATAGCGACGACTTCCGCGCGCGGGATTTCAGCGAAGCCTTGCAGATGCAGCTGACCGACGCCGCAGCCGATGATACCGATTCGGAGCTTCCGGGAGTCTGCCAATCTCACTCCAATTCTTTAGGGCAGGAGACGGTCACTGCCAGGTGCAAAACTTTGTCACAAAGGGACCATCGATTGAGATCTACACCAACGTAATAAGCGTCACCTCCGGTGCGCATCGAAATCGAACGGGCGGTCGGAAGACGCCAACCCCGCGCGACGTGTAGACCGGCATTCCCATAGCATGATTGAGGCCGCTCACGAAACGCCGACCTCCGGCAGGCGCCGCGATACTACCCATCACGGGTAACTGAATCTGCCCGCCGTGGCTATGGCCCGAGAGCTGCAAGAACGCGCCGTAAGGAACGACAGATTCGGCCCAATCCGGTTCATGCCAGAGCGCTAGCGCTCGGGTGTTTTCGGGGACGCCGGCAAACGCCCGCTGCACATCTGGAGATCCCAGCATGACGTCATCAATGCCGGCGATCCAGAGTTCTCCTGAATCGTCGGCGATGCGTGCGGGCTCGTTTCGCAGCACGCGGATACCGCGTTTTTCCAGCTGACCAGTCAGCCGGTCTGCCCCGTTGGCGTAATCGTGATTGCCGAGAACGGCGAAGGAGCCAAGTCGCGCGGTGCTGGCGGCGCTTCCAAGAACTGCCGCGGCATACGGAATGTGGCGAGGCGATTCGCTGATGTAATCGCCTCCAAAGAGCAGGACGTCGGGTGCCGCGGTGAGCAAGAGCGACAATGCTCGTTCGACGTCCGACGCGCGGATTACCGAACCGATATGCGTGTCGGCCACGAACCCGATACGCAGCCGCGCTGGCGCATCGACTCCTTGAGGCAGGCAAATGTCAACCTGCTCCAATACAGGACTGTACGGGGCGGTATGCCGGGCGTGATGGCCTACAGCGGCAGCCGCTGCTGCCCCAACGACAGAAACCACGGCCGCGCGGGCGGCGTTCGGCGTGGGGCGCAATTGACCGGTGTGTGACACTGCCAGCGAAAAGGTGACTGGCTCAGACGGGGGTCAGGCGAACCGATGGCCGGGACGGTTGGTATCGATTCGACTCGTCTTCGACCAATCCGTTCTTGCGCTCATCGATGACCATCTGGATCTCGTCCTTCAATGCGACGAGCATATCCGTTTCCGCAACAGTGCGGACGATCTTCCCTTTCCGAAAGATCACTCCCTTGCCATTCCCGGCCGCGAGCCCAACATCCGCATCTCGAGATTCACCAGGCCCATTGACGACGCACCCCATGACCGCAACCCGTATCGGCTCGGTCACAGTGGCGAGAAAATCGTCGACCTGATTAGCCAGGGTGAACAGATCGACTTCGACGCGCCCGCACGTGGGACAAGCGATCATGACTGCGCCTTTTTGACGCAGTTCGAGACTCTTGAGTATTTCGTATGCGACGAATACTTCCTCGACTGGGTTCGTTGTGAGCGACACACGAATGGTGTCCCCGATGCCGAGCGCCAAGAGGGTACCAATACCGGCCGCGGATCGGACGCTGCCCGATTTCGGCGTTCCTGCTTCTGTAACGCCGAGATGGAGCGGATAGTCATTCGGCAGGGCGGCAAACCGCCGGTAGGCTTCGAAAAGCACTGGGAGCTCGAACGCCTTCAGGCTGACCTTCGTCAGACCGAAATCAAGATCCTCAAGAATCCGAATGTGACCAAGTGCTGATCGAACTAACCATTCGGCCCGGAGGTCCACCTGGGTGGCGCCGCGCTCGGCCATTTCGTCGACGAATTCCTCTGGCATCGGGGCCACCGAGCCAAAGTTGACTCCAATCCGGATAGGAACCTGTCGCTCCTTGGCGCGCGCGACGACCTCGCGCACGTCTTCGGGTTTGCGAATGTTGCCCGGATTGAGGCGAAGTCCCTGGATTCCGGCGTCAAGGGCCTTGAGCGCGAGGGTGTGCTCGAAGTGGATATCGGCGATGAGGGGCACGGGAGAATGTGGCACGATGTCCGGGAGCGCCGCCGCCGCCTTACGATCCGGGACGGCAACTCGAACGATCTCGCATCCAGCGTCTGCTAGCTCGTGAACTTGTCGGAGTGTGGCCGCCGCGTCGCGAGTGTCGGCGGTCGTCATCGATTGGACGACGATCGGATTTTCACCGCCGATCTTGACGTCTCCGACATGAAGCACACGCGTGGAGCGCCGTGGCGCGATCAATGACATTGGTTAGGACTCCTGAAGGTGATAATTGGACTGTTGCGTCGCTGTTCGCCTCGTCGGCATCGACGGCGGATGCGTGAATCACTGCCAGCTGCGGACCGGGACGGGGCGCGACGCGACCACCCTGTTCTTCGTCGCATTAGGGCAGGAACGACCGCCCCTCGTAGATCCGGAGTGCATCGAGAACCAGGACGATCACCATAAAACCGAGCAACAGAATCAGTCCCGCGACGTGGACGATCCCCTCGCGCTCGGGCGCGAGCTTCTTTCCGCCACGCAGGATCTCCACGATGACGAACAGAAGGCGACCACCATCGAGGGCTGGAAGCGGCAACAGGTTCAGGACCGCGAGGTTCAGCGAGAGCAAGATAGCCAACTGGGAAAGGGTGACCCACAATGGGAGCGGACTCGCACTCACAATCTCACTCGTGATCTGCCCCATCCCGAGAGGTCCAGCAATTTGATCGAGTGGGGCGCGCCCTGTGACGAGATCGCGAATGCCGGCAAGCATCTGCCCCGATTGCTCCCAGGCCTGGGACACCCCAACGGGGATGACCGAGCCAAGGGGAACACGATCGAAACGTGGCTCGATGGCCAGATTCAGACCTAGCTGCGCCAGAAGATCGCCCTCTGCGTCGAGGTTCGGCACCGCCAGCGATACCGTCTCCTCCTCCCCGCCGCGCTCGACCTGAATAGGCACTGTGGTTCCGGACGCGCTCATCAATGCGAACTGAAGCGCATAGGGGTCGCTGACCGGCTCCGATCCGACCCCAACGATCTCGTCGCCGGGCTGGAGCCCCGCCTCAGCCGCGGGTGACCCGGAAGAAACAGCACTCACAATGGCGTCAGAGATGGGAGCATCAGTAATGCCGACTCCCGTCGGTCCTTCTCCGGGCGGTGGATTGACGCGGGGGACGACCGACGTCTCAAGTAGCGTGCCGTTGCGCTCGACAACGACGTTCATGGGATTCCCGCTGAACTCGCGTGCTTGCTGCCCAACATCAGTTGACGACTCAATGGGAACACCAGCAACGTCGACGATTCGATCGCCGGGTTCCCACCCCGCATCCTCTGCCGGTGACCCCGGAACGACGGAGGCGATGTACACGTTCGAATGTGACACGCCCTGGAAACCGACAACCAGGATCATGAGCACAAATGCGAGCAAGAAATTCATGGCTGAACCAGCGACGAGGAAAAACGCTCGCTTCGCCGGCGGCTTCGCATTGATCGATTCCGGGTCGGCGACCTTGCCGTCCTCGCCCAAGACTTTGACGAACCCCCCAAACGGGATCCAGTTGAGCGACCAGAGTACGCCCTTATGGCGCCAGCCCTTGATGCGTGGCGGGATGCCAATCCCGAACTCTTCGACCTTGACCCCGATCATGCGTGCCGCGACGAAGTGCCCGATCTCGTGGACAAGAATCAGGACGGCAAGGATGGGGATGATGTAAAGACCGTTGACCAGACCTTCCGACACCGGCGTTCCCGCTCCAATCATGCTTGCGTGGTTCATCGCTCACAGTGACCCATCGCCCGAGCGTATGCACCGAGTCTACAACGCCGGAAGTCTGGAAAGTGATCCAATCCTGCCGCGGCAGGATGTCGTGTCTTGCGAATTTACCGAGCACAATGTGATCGTTATGTATGTTAGACTTCCGCAGTCCGTACGGACATGAAGCCCGCGAAGCGAGCAAATGGCGGCCTCGGGATGCGCGTGAGCCGGGGCAGGGGCTCGAGGTCATGCTTGTTGGCGTGCCCAGAGAAGTCAAGGATCATGAGTTCCGGGTCTCCGTGACACCTGCCGGCGTCCACGAATACCACAACCGCGGCCATCATGTGCTAGTCGAACAGGCGGCGGGGGAAGGAAGCGGTTTTTCCGACAGCGCGTACTCCGCGGCCGGCGCGGAGGTCGTTGATTCCGCGGTTGACGTGTTCGAGCGCGCCGAAATGATCGTCAAGGTTAAAGAACCGATTCCCTCGGAATATGACCTTCTTCGGCCTGAACAACTCCTCTTTACCTATCTCCATCTTGCAGCGGACCAGTCACTGACACGTGCGCTCGTGTCCAACCGCGTCCAGGCGGTGGCTTATGAGACCGTGCAGCATGCCGATGGGTCTCTGCCATTGCTTACGCCGATGAGTGAAGTCGCCGGGCGGATGGCGGTGCAAGTTGGAGCGCATCACTTGGAGAGAGCGCACGGGGGGCGCGGCACGTTGTTGGGCGGTATCCCCGGCGTGCCAGGCGCTGATGTCGTGGTGATCGGGGGGGGAGTCGTAGGGACGAATGCCGCCCAAATCGCCTTAGGGATGGGCGCCAATGTCACGATTATCGATATGTCACTGGAGCGGCTACGTACCCTCGATACGATGCTCCATGGGCGTGTTAACACGCTGGCGTCCAACTCGAGCAACGTTGCGGCCGCGGCCAAGCGGGCCGACTTGTTGATTGGGGCGGTTCTCCTGCCCGGCGCCAAGGCGCCAAAAATTGTTTCGGAGGAGATGGTCTCCTCAATGAAAGCAGGCTCGGTTATCGTCGACGTGGCCATCGACCAGGGCGGTTGCATCGCGACCGCACGCCCGACGACGCATAGCGAGCCGACATACATGGCGAGCGGCGTGGTTCATTACTGCGTGACGAACATGCCAGGCGCTGTTCCGCGCACAAGCACAATCGGACTTTCGAACGCAACTCTACCGTTCGGACTTTCGCTAGCCGATTTCGGTTTCTACGGTGCCGTAGCGCAGGATCCCGCACTCGCCAGGGGCGTCAACGTCGTCAACGGAAAAGTGACTCATCCCGCGGTCGCCGAGGCTTTCGGAATGGAATACACGCCACTATCGGATGCGATCCTGCAGGGGGCCGCCACGTTGAGTAGCTAAGATGGGACAAGCCGGCGGCGCCCTCACAGCAGCCATCGGAGCGGGAGGAATCGATGCAAACAGATGTCGAGCGTTTCTTGCACATCTTGGAAACCGAGCGTGGGTTTTCTGTCAATACGATCTTCGCGTATCGGAATGATCTCACTCAGTTCCTAGCGTTTCTACGCGGAGAAAATGGCGACGACGGCGTACGAGATTCGGCTGAAGCCTCTGATCATAACGACATGAGCCTGGGCCCCAATCAGCCGCCAAGTGTCCTGCAATGGAACCAGCTCACGGACGATGAACTGACCAGTTATCTCTTGTACCTGCGCACCCGTAAGTACGCGTCTTCGACTACTGCCCGTAAGATGGCGGCGATCAAATCCTTCTTCAATTTCCTGATCAGTGAGGGTCAGTTGCGCGGTGATCCAGCGGCGCGGATGACCTCACCCAAGGTCGACAAGTACACCCCGCGTTCGATCTCGCAAAGCGAGGTTGAGCGACTGCTCGAGCAGCCGGGAAAAGCTGGTGATACGGACGCGCGAAGACCCGAGACGGCGCGTGATCGGGCTATGCTCGAAACGCTTTACGCGACAGGAATGCGTGTCAGCGAGTTGGTCGCCCTCGACTGTGAAGACGTCGACCTTCTAGAGCGCAAGATGCGATGTGCCGGGCGAAGTGCCCGGGAGCGGTACGTGCCGCTCCGGGACAGCGCTGTCGTCGCAATCGACCACTACCTCTTCCAAGCTCGGCCCTTGCTGACCCTGCGCGATGAGAGCGCGCTGTTCCTCAACCACAGGGGAAATCGTCTTACACGGCAGGGTTTCTGGTTGATCCTGAAGTCCTACGCCAACAAAGCCGAAATTGCCGACATTACTCCGCATACGCTTCGTCACACCTTCGCGACCCACGCGCTGCGCCGGGGCGCGGATTTGCGGGAGGTCCAGCAACTCCTCGGGCATGTGAGCATTTCGACGACCCAGGTGTACCGTCGGATGGCGGCTGGGCAAACCGATTCCGAGCGCGGCGCCCAGGCAGTTATCGGGCGTGACGAGTATCTCGATTAGGCCTTGAAGCTGAAGACCGCAGCCATCGGGGAATAGTTCCCGGTGTGGTCCTTCTCATCGAGATAGCGGAGCCAGACCGTATCGCGCGCCGTCATAGGCTGGAGTCTTCGTCAACAATGACCATGCTGGAAAAATCGCGGATCGTGACCATGGACAAGATCACCGCTCTCTCCAAGCGGCGGGGATTTGTCTTTCCGGGGTCGGATATTTATGGTGGTCTCGCGAACACGTGGGACTATGGGCCGCTCGGTGTCGAACTCAAGCGCAACGTGCAGCATCTCTGGTGGCGTCGATTTGTTCACCAGCGACGCGATATCATCGGCCTCGATGCCGCCATCCTGATGAACTCCCGCGTATGGGAGGCGTCGGGCCATATCGAGGGCTTCAATGACCCACTCGTCGATTGCCGCACGTGCAAGAGCCGCTTTCGTGCGGATCATCTGATCGAGGAGCGGCTGGGGCAACAGGTTGAGGGCGCGTCTCCGGACGAAATGTCCAAGATCATCCGGGAAGCCGGGTTGAAGTGCCCGGTATGCGGCAATGCCACACTGACTGACGCCCGTCAATTCAACATGATGTTTCGCACGGTCATTGGACCTCTGGAAGAGACGGGAACCGAGGTCTTTCTGCGCCCTGAAACGGCGCAAGCGATGTTCGTGCAGTTCAAGAACATCCTGGCGACAGGCCGCGTGAAAGTGCCGTTCGGTATCGCCCAAATCGGAAAGGTGTTCCGAAACGAAATCACGCCCGGTAATTTCATCTTCCGCCTACTCGAGTTCGAACAAATGGAGATTGAGTACTTCGTCAAGCCCGATGAGGCGGCAGAGGCTTTTGAGACCTGGTTGATCGACATGCAGGCGTGGCTTAGCGAGATCGGCATCCGTGACGAGTTCGTTCGATTGCGCGAGCATGACGCTGACGAACTCTCTCACTATTCGAGTCGCACCGTCGATTTCGAGTACCAGTTTCCTGGAGCGATGGGGTGGCGAGAACTGTACGGACTTGCCAATCGAACCGATTTCGATCTTACCCGGCATCAGGCATTTAGCGGCGAAGACCTGCACTATTTTGACCAGGCGGAGAACCGAAAGTACGTCCCGTATGTCATAGAGCCGACGTTTGGTGTAGACCGCACCTGTCTCACGCTTCTCATCGATGCATACGACGAAGAAGCGACCGTAGATGTGAATGGGAAGCCAGAAACGCGGGTTGTTCTGCGCTTCCATCCACGCGTTGCGCCCTACAAGGCCGCAGTTCTGCCATTGTTGAAGAAGGATGAGTTGGTTCACCTGGCGAAGAGGCTCTTCACGAACCTCAACGAGAGATCCAGCGTTTTGATCGACTACGACGAGACCGGTAACATCGGAAAGCGCTACCGACGGCAAGATGAGATCGGGACGCCGTTCTGCTTTACGATCGATTTCGACACGATCGAGGACGACACCGTCACCGTGCGTCACCGTGATGATATGAGCCAGGAGCGGCTGCCAATGAACGCGGTCTCCGAGTGGCTCGATGAGCGGCTCACCTAACCGCTGGCTCGCGACTCCGGCCGAGCGAGGCTCACGAGTTAGCCAGTCATCTCAAATGTCGCCTGTGGGTCGTCGGCGGATAGGCGCCCACCTTCGACGACGGCGTAGCGCAGCGCGAACCCGCCGCTCAAGGTTAGCGCCGAAGCGATCAGAGTCGCCGGGCGGCGCGTTCTCCGGGGAAGATGATCCAGAGCAGCGGAGACGATCAGTGGTAACGCGACGCCGGCGCCGACGATGCCGTGGCGGACGATCATCCCAATCCGGCCCTCGCTGAGAGGCTTCGCCGTCGGACCGAGCGCCATGAGCCACCCGAAAAGGAGTGAGCCCTCCGCGACCGTGGCGAGCGTTTCCAGGGTGCGCAGTTGTCTAGTTCCCTTTTCAGCGTCGGGACCAAGCAGGATGGCAGTCGCGGTGATGGCCGCCGCCGCCGAGGTCATGGCGGAAGAAAGAAACAACGGTCCGAGGAGTGCGGGACGCTTGCTCCATAACGGAACAGCAGTCGCCGCAAGCAAGACCCCGGTGTATCCGGCGACGAAGAAGCCCGAAATCGCGCCAAGTAGAGCCACCGCGCTGCTGGCCGTGCGTCGAGTTCTCGTAAGGAGCGGCCCCGCGCCAGGCGCCAGATCGTCCGCCATCTGAAGCAGTGTGCTCAAGGCGGTGATGAGTCCGAACGCGGTTAACCCCCAAGTTCCGACCGACATTGGTGAACTTGTCCTGAACACGCGGAGCATGTTGAGGAATCGGCCGGGACGGCCAAGGTCAAGAATCAGGAGAGGCGGGCACGGAACCAGTGCGACGACGGAGACGTAGGTCGCCACCCGCGCCACGGACGCACCTGGCGAACCGCCGCAGAGTCGCCCGAACGCCGCGATGACGGCCGACGCCCCGGAGATGCCGCCAAGAAAAAAGTACCCCGTGACGAGCCACTTCCAGTGTGGACGGTGAATGACGGGAACGCCGTAATAGCCTTTTTGCGACACGTCCTGGACCGAAGCGGGCTGCCCATGAGGCTGCTGCCCGGTCACCCGCGATCTCGAAACGAGATGGCGGCTGCAATGCTGAAACCCGCGGCGGCCAAGACCGTCGTCACAGATGCGGGGAAGATGTTCAAGCGCGGAAGCCGAGGGCGCGCCGGAAGGTTGAATCCATCGGGAGGACCGTTCAACACGAACATGGCGTTCAGGCCTGCAATTCCTCCGGTGCCGCCCAACTCATCGCCTCCGTAGAAACTGGCTTCAGCGACCCCTTGCTCCTTGAGCGTTGCCACCCGCTCGTGGCCTGCCGCTCTCAATTCGTCGACTTCACCGAAGCGGATGGAGCCGGTAGGACAGGCTGTCGCGCACGCGGGGGCAAGACCGCCGAGAAGTCGGTCATAGCAGAGGGTGCACTTGTGCGAGCCGCCGTCCGCGTGCTCCAGCTGAGGAACGCCGAATGGACACGCCGGAATGCAATAGCCGCAGCCGTTGCACACGTTGTCCTGGATAACCACGGTCCCGAATTCGGTACGGATGATTGCTCCGGTCGGACACGCGTCAAGGCACCCGGCGTGGACACAATGCTTGCAGACGTCGCTGAGCATGAGCCACGCAATGCCGTGTGGAGTTGGTCGCTCCACGAATGCGACGTGGCGCCACGTGGTGGCGCCAAGATCGACGGTATTGTCATAACTGAAACCGGTTAACTCAGCGACGCCTGGCGCTGAATCGCCCGGAAGCTGATTCCATTGCTTGCAAGCGACCTCGCACGCTTTGCAACCGATGCACAAGGTGGCATCGGTGAGGAACCCTACGACGGGTGGTTCCGCCATGAACCAGACTCCATTCCTGCTTGCACCGGGCGGTGCCACTGGCCCGCGTTCATCTCGATTCCGGTCGGGGAGCGCAAAGGCAATAGTGGAGTTTTTCGTTCGCCAGCATGCGCTCAAGGGAGCCGAACTCGAAGGCCGGACCCGGCTGCCTCCGCTGAGGCGTCGTACGGCACTGGGTCTTCGGCAATGACCGCCAGCCCATCTCGTTGGAGTCCTTCGACAATGCCGCGCAACCAGGGAATGTTTTCCTGGGCGAATCCCTCCTGGACAATCGAACCGAGCTCAGTAAGGGCGATCCCTGTCTGGTCATGCTCAGGAAGTCCCCGGAGCGTCTCGACGATGCGGCCCCTGTAGTATCGCGTCGTATTCTCAAAAGGTACTATCGTCTTCCGCACCTGGGACCTCTTGCTCCCAAGCGTGGCTTGCATTGTGGGAAACGCGGCACACGCGTCCCGCAGTGGGCAGACAATGCAGGCCGGGCGTCGGGCGGTGCAGTGAAGTGCGCCAAACTCGATCTGCGCCTGATTCCACGTCCAGCCGTGCCCGAGTGGAACCAGTGCCTCCGCGGCTTGGAGTGCTTCCGACTCGGTGACCGATTCCGACCCAAAGACAACCCGGGAGATGACTCGCCGCATGTTCGTATCGAGGAATGCGACATCACGCTCATAGGCGAACGCCGAGATTGCTCCGGCCGTATAGGAGCCAATCCCTGGCAGTTTCTTGAGCGCGACTGGATCGTCCGGAAACCTGCCTTCTAGCTCATTCACGATCACAACCGCCGCCCGTTGCAAATTCACCGCCCGCCGGTTGTAACCAAGCCCGGACCAGAGACGGATGACCTCAGCTGTTGGCGCGGCCGCGAGATTGTGAACGGTTGGGAAACGTTCGAGGAATCGCGTGTAGTAGGGGAGCACACGGTCCACCTGGGTCTGCTGGAGCATGACCTCGGAGACGAGAAACGCATAGGGATCGCGCGTTCGCCGCCAGGGTAGGTCACGCGCGTTCGCCGCGAACCATTCAAGTAGGCTGGCCTGGATGAGACTCAATCGTGCCGGTTGGATATCGGTGTGAACCGTCATGGCGGCTGCTATTGAGGAAGCTGTGGGCGTTTGATTTCGCGGACATATGGGCGGTCACAAACGGCACGCACGAAGTCTTCCCATAGCGGGAGCGCATCCACTGATGGGGGAGGTGGGAGGAGCCGAAGATAGGCGGATTGGCCACCGGGAAAGACGAATGTGGGGGTACCGAACACGCCGAGTCCATCTCTACCGGACACATAGTCATCCCTGATCTCTTTCAGCAACTCCCGGTCACTGAGGTCGGCCTTGAATCGCTCCAGATCGAGCTCCGATCGCGAGGCGGCCTCCTCGAGCGTCGACCGTTT
>JAHWJF010000417.1 GCA_019348515.1 Chloroflexota bacterium
CCGTGAACGACGATCGCGATGTGAAGGGATCCCGCCTGACCATTGACTATCGAAATGCCATGGCCGAGGCGGTCGGCGCCGCGGATGGAATCGCCGAGGCGATGCTCGACGAGATCGCACCCGTCGTCGCATCGCAGCACGAACGCCTGATTGCCGAGCATGCGGCCGGGCGTCAGCGCTGGATGGATCTTCCCTCCAATACAGCGCTTGCGGCCGAAATCATCAGTTTTGCCGCGGAGGCGCGCGAGCGGTACCGGGACTTCATTCTCGTTGGCATCGGCGGTTCGTCGCTCGGCGCCATCGCCACGGTCCAGGCGCTCGCGAATCCGTTTCGTAACCTGCTGCCGCCCGAGGCGAGAGGGGGACCCCGCTTCTTCGTCCTCGACAATCCGGATCCAGAGAAGGTCGCCGCGATGCTGGAGACGGTCGACCTGACCAGCACGCTCGTCAACGTGGTCACCAAGTCGGGCCAAACAGCGGAGACGATGGCCAATTTCCTCGCGGTCAGGCAGGCGCTTGAGGCAGCGGTTGGTCCGGAGCAGGCTCGCCAGCAGATCGTCGCGACGACGGATCCCAGCGAGGGGTTGCTCCGCGCGCTCGCGGATCAGGAAGGTTACCGAACGTTTCCGGTTCCGCCGGGGGTCGACGGCCGGATGACGGTCCTCAGCGCCGTAGGGATGTTGCCGGCGGCACTTTGTGGCTGCGATATCGACGGACTGTTGGCAGGCGCGCGTGCCATGCGCGCCCGGACGGCGAGCGGGGAAGTCCGGGAAAATCCCGCCTACTTGCTTGCGGCCCTTTGTATCCTCGCGGACACGCGGCTCGGCAAGTCGATCCTAGTGACCATGCCGTATGCCGACGCCCTGTTCGGCTTGTCCGATTGGTTCCGCCAACTGTGGGCAGAGAGCCTGGGCAAGCGGCTCTCACTCGACAATGAGGTGGTCTTCAGTGGCCAGACGCCGATTAAAGCGCTTGGGGCGATCGACCAGCACTCGCAGATCCAGCTCTATACGGAGGGGCCGAACGACAAGCTGATCAGCCTCATCGCCGTCGAGCACTATCGTGCGGACGTGACCATCTCAGATGTGCCAGCCGGAATCCCTGATCTGGACTACCTGCAAACGGCGGAGTTGGGCCAGCTCTTGCAACGGGAGCAACTCGCCACAGCCTGGGCGCTGACGCAGGCGCAGCGCCCGAATTTCACCATCCGCGTGCCCACCATTGATGCCGCGATCATCGGTGAGCTCTTCTATCTCTATGAGCTGCAAACCGTTATGGGTGGTGCGTTGTTGAACGTCAATCCGTTCGGGCAACCGGGCGTGGAGGCCGGCAAGAACGCAACGTACGCGCTGATGGGTCGGGAGGGCTACGAGACGTTACGGGAGGAGTTGATGGCGACGACGGGAGGTAACGAGCGCTACCAGCTCTCGCCCGACTGACCGCGATACCGGCACAACCCGGATCACCTCAGGGCCACTGGTTCGACACAAAGCTCACGTGTTGGTTGTGTCCTGCTCGTGGCTCTTCGGCGTCAACCAGAGGATGAACCCGAGAGCGGCGATAACCAGGGCAATTGCCGCTCCGAGCGGAAGAACATCGCTTTCCCCCTCCCAGTTCACCACCTCCCCCAGAAAGCTGACGCCCAGTAGGACGACCACAACGCCGATCAAGTCACGCTTCAAGTCTGTGAGGTCATTCACTTTCAACCAATGCGGCAATGGCAGGTTTCGGTCGATAAAGAGCTGATAGAGACCGAGCGCCACGATGTAGAGCACTGTTCCCAGCAAGATGATATCGGTGATCTCGATCAGCTCGACGGCAAGCCGGTCGATGTGATGCCCGCCGAGATTCTCACGATCGAAGGTGACGATCTCGTTCCAGGCAATGGAAAAAAGGGTGACCGTGGCGATCAGGAGCAGGATGGCCGAGCCGACGAACGCCCCAAGAACGGCGAGCCCGATAATGAAGCGGCTGGCGCCAAAGACGTTTCTTAGCTTCATCCTGGCTCTCGGTCCCGGCCGCAATCAGCCGACGGCGCGGTCGGCGTCGAGCCGGCCGGCACTGGCGGCGGATCGAAACGCGTCGATCGTGTCTTGCACACCCTCGTCGAGTGGACGCCAGGCGATCGGGCCCAGCAGCTCTTCGACGGCTTTACCTTCCACCCCGTCAGGCGTGAAAAGCGACTCGCTGTTGTACGTGATCGTGCCGGCGCTCTCTGGCGCCGCACGCTCGATCGCGGCAACCACATCGGCCACCGATGCCACCGTTCCCCCAAGGTTGTAGACCGGCGCTCCTGCTGGCATCGTGCGGGCGGCCTGGATGAAAACGCGTGCGACATCGTCCGCGTGTTGGTAGGTATCGGTACCACCGAACGAGATGGTGTATGGCCGTCCCACGGCGGCGGCGGCCATCGCCTTTGTCGGAGTTGAGCTCACGCCCTGGTCGCGGCCCGGGCCATAGACGAAGAAGGGGCGTAATCCCACGCTGGGCACGGAATAGTCCTGCCAGTAGATGGCCGCCCAGCCCTCGTTGGCTTCTTTGGTGACGCCGTAGAGGGTAACTGGGGAGAGTGGCGCGTCGTCGGCGAGTGGTCCCGGCGGATAGCGATCGGCCGACCCGTAAACCGCGATTGATGAGGCGTAGGCAAGACCGTGGATCTGATCGGTAAGCTTGCGAGCTGTTTCGAAGACGATGGCGGTGCCGACGACGTTCACCCTCGCGCCCAGGACGGGATTGGCACGGACAAACGGCACCTGTAACGCCGCGAGGTGAAGGATGTGCGTGATGCCGTTCTGGCGGACGACGTCCTCGAAGCGATTCTCATCGGTGATATCGCCCTGCTCAAAGTTCACCTGACCAATGGCGGCATCGTCCATAATGAGGCGCATCCGGTACGGATCGCCTGGCAGGTCGTACGTCGTTACCGGGACACCCTCGCCGACCAGTCGCTTGACGGCCCACGATCCGATGCAGCCCAGCGCTCCCGTAACCAGGAAACGCTCCGAAGTCATCCGATCACTCCCATTCTTGGCCGCTGGCGCGGCCGACATTGTCTATTCCACCTGCCCAATGGTTGCGGTTGAACATGGCCGACGTGCAGGATACCCGACAATGCCTCGCATCGAGCGATACGGCAATCGAGTTGTGCCGTGGTTTCCAAGCACGCTGCTCCCGGCCCGGGACGGGCAGGGTGATCGAGATCTGCATTCCGTGGCTCAGTACCACAGCGTCTTCGAGCCACATTGCTCAGCCCACTGTTTGCGGGGTGTAGTAGTTCGCGTAGTGCCAGAGGCCAGCTGATGTCAGCCGGTCGTCGTCAAGCGGGCCGGGGCCGAAGCGTCCAGGGTCGAGGCTCGAGAGGTCCATCGGCGGTTCACCGCCTACGATCCATTCCGCCAGGGCGCGGCCGATTCCCGCCGAGATTGAGAAACCACTACCGTTGCAGCCGGTCGCGGTCCAGAATCCGCGGACGCCGGGAACGGGACCGGCGAGGAACCGCGCATCCGGCGTCATCGTAAAGAGTCCACCGCGATGCTCAGCCACCGGAGTGTCGCCGAGCGCCGGGACGAGCGGGCCGAGTGCCTTCGTGAAATCGTCGAGGATATGCATGTCGAGCGGCGTATCCGACATGCTGAAGTCCGGGTCGCGGCGGGGGTCGATTGCGACTGGGTCGCTCTCCATGCCGCCCATCATCAGTCCGCCGCGGGCCGGACGCAGGTATGCGGAGGCATCGACGATGCGGGCAATAGGCTCGTGTGCAGCCATCCCCGCAATCGGGCGCGTGATGAGGAGTT
>JAHWJF010000418.1 GCA_019348515.1 Chloroflexota bacterium
GCGAGCATCCAGCCGGAGATGCGATCGATCTCCTCGGTGGTGCAGACACTGCGCGGGGCTTCGACACGGACCAGAGCATGCCGGGCATCCATTCCGGCAGCGTCCCAAAGCCGGATGTACCAGAGGGTGCGGGCCTCAGGCTCATCCCCCCCACGAAACCGGTCGCTGGGCAGAAACGCGGTCGTGCGGTACCCCGGCGGCAGACCGAGCAATGTCTCCGCGTCTGGTCCTGAAAGGTAGGCGTCGCTGAACTGCTTCACGAGTCCAATAGTCCGTGGCGCTGGCGAACGCAACCGTCCGTCGACCACGATCCAGTCGTCGGCCGCCTCCCACTCCGGTCGCCGCACCCAATCGCGCAGAACGTCTGCCTCGACCCCTTCGCGCACGTTCCGCGCGGCCACATAGGCCAGTTCATGCAGCCGGCCGTAATCGATGTCCGCGTCGGGTGTCGGGAGATCGTTGCCACTGGCGGAGTCGGAAGTTGAGCGAGCCCCCGAATCTCGGGGGTCTTCGATCCGCATCCCTTCGCGCTCGATCCGCGCCAGCAGCTCCTCGACCCGAGGGTCCCCGGTGCCCCGCGGGATGAGCCAGCAATGCTCCATCCGCAACGTCCCCGGGACAACCGAACCGTCTTCACCTGGATCGCGCTCCAGGATGCCCGCCACCACAACCGTGGCGGCCGTCGGCACCAGACCGCAACGCCAGACGGCAAACGTTCGCTGCGCCCCGTCCAGGAAATAGCGCAATCGCGATTCTCGTGGCGGGATGACCGGCACGCGGACCGCGGCGATCGGCCCTTCGATCGGCTCGATACCGGGCCGGTGCGCGGTGCCGTTGGACCGTCCAAGCTCGCCCGCCCCGGCGAACTGCAGTTCCAGCGCCGGCGCGCGGCGCATGTCCGAGACAGAAATTCCATCCCGGAGGAGTCCGGCGTTCAGGCGATTGACGCGGTCGGTGAATGAATTTGACGTCAGGCCGTCTGGCGGCGTCACCGAGCTCTGTTCCCTCTCCAGCCGGGGATTTGCACATTGCGGGAACGGCACGGGAAATCGAACAGGTGTTCATAATACCATACGAATTGCGCCCAACGGCGATCATTATCGACCTGGGCGCTACCTCTCCAAATCAGCCCGCGGGCGCGGGCGTCGCCACCGTTGGTGTTCCCGCCAACGGCGTCGCGGACACCGGGGTTGCCGCGGGCGGGCAGGGCTGAGCCATGTCCTGAATGGTAACGAACTGATAGCCTTGCTTGCGCAGAGCCTCGACGATCCAGGGGAGGGCCACGGCGGTCGCCTGCGCTGAGGACGGCCCATCGAGATGGAACTCCACGATCGACCCGTCCTCCACTTTCGGCACCACCCGGTCGAACACATACTCGGCCGAGATACCCTCACCCCAGTCATCGGCGGGCACGTCCCAGGCGACCGGGAGATACCCCTCGCTCGCAACCAGGCTGCGAACACGCTCATCCATATCCGCGGCGTACGGCGTGAAATACGGCACCGGGTCCTTGCCCGTCACCTGCCGGATGTGAATGGCCGAGTCCCTGATGTCGGTGATGACCTCCTCATCCGAGAAACCGGTCAGGTTGAGCCGCACGTCGCCGTGAGAACCGATGGGGAACCCCAGCATCGCTAGTGTTCGCATATCGTCTGGAAAGGCCAACGCCCACCAGCCCATGGGGAAGATCGTGGCCGGGACATTCTCCTCCTTGAGCCAGAGAAGGGGGTGGATCTGCAAGGGCTCCCCGATCCCGATATTGACGATGATCGCTACTCGGTTGCACCCCGGGGTTCCCTTCTCCAGGAAGGGTGTCCCTCGGGAGGGCGTGGCAACGTAGAGATGCCAGGCCCAGCCGGCCTTGCCAGCCCATTGCACGGGAAGATAGCCATTCTCGGGAGGACCAGTAACGATAATTGGATCCCGGAGTTGCGCCAGGCCTTGTGAGCCGCAGGTGACGTCCGGGCACTCCCGGATATTCAATCCCGTCGTTCCGACGACGACCCCCGCCTCCCGCTCTGCCCCCTCTTGCGCGCCCAGCCACGGTGCGACATGGAGGAACTGCGCCAGCAACGCCAACAACACAAGCAGGCGTATGCGGAGAACGACGCGGTTCGACACCAGACCCTCCCAGAACCCTTCGGAACCCCGCGAACGGCTCGGTACGAACGTATCATCAAAAACCGGACGAGGTCAATCGGCACGTTGCGAGCGGGACTACTGAGGTCCGTTCGCCGCGATCCAGGAGAGATACTCCCGCATGCCATCACCGAATGACGTGCGCGGCGACCACCCCAGGAGCTCGTGAGCCCGTCGGTTCAACGGCAGCGGCCCTGGTCCATCCAGGTCAATGGGATAATTGGCCTCGTCTCGAGAAACCACCTGGAACTGAAGTTCCGGTAGGTTCACACGAAAGGCCTCGAGCACCTCGCCGATCGATTGCTGCTCGCCACTCGACACGATGAAGACCTTTCGCGGTAGCGGCCCGTCCACCGCCCACGCCCGCTCGATCCCCTCCGCGACGTCCTCGGCGAAGGTCCAATCGCGATACGACGCATCGAGCGATGCGACTTTAATTGGCTGACCTTCGAAATGGATACGCAGCATCTCTCGCAGCTCGGTTGCCCCGGCGTAGCCGGGGGTAAATCGCTCCATCGGCCCGTAGACGTTGCTCGGCCGCACCGCGATAACGTCGAGGCCAAAGAGATCACTGTAGCGAAGCGCTACTCGCTCCCCGGCCAGCTTCGTTATCCCATACAGACTCGTGGAATTGGCCGGCGAGTCCTCGTCCAGCTCCCTGGCGCCGGGGACGTCACCGAAAACCGCGCAGGACGATATCTGAACGAAGCGACGGAAGTCCGGCAGCTCTCGTGCAACCTCAAGCGCGTTGACCACTCCACCCAGGTTCACCGCGATGATTCGCTCCGGTTCGCGCCGTTCGCGATCGACCCGGGGGGTGATTGCGGCCGCGCTGATGATGCTGGTGACGCCGTGCTGCATCGCGGTGTCCCGCAACCGGTCCCGATCGGTGACATCCCCAGAGGCGAAGATGACGTTCGAGATATCCGCGCTCAGAAAATCTCGCAGGACATCGTCCGGCTCCATCAGGTCATAGCTAACGACCGTCTCCCCAAGGCGTGCCAACCTCCGCACGACGTGGCTGGGCAGCCAGCCGTTCCCGCCGGTCACGAGGGTCGTCACCGCAATGTCTCCTCACTTTACTCACAAGCTTCCACGCCTCCGATGGTACCCCGCGTCGAATCCGGTGGGTGCTATCCTCGCCCCGAAAAACCTGCGCCTCTGCCGCTGATTCTTCGCACTGAGAGGGCGGCTCCCGGTTGTCGCGGGTGCCTCCCGTCGCCCCACTTCGCGGGGGCGAGCGCCTGAGACGTCGACGTCATTGGAGAGGCGGGAGATTGCGAGACGGGCACGCGATGAGCGGCTGAGGAGTGGACGTGACGGAGCAGGCGGGAACGGCGAAAGCGTGGGGCGGGCGATTCACGGAGGCTCCCGACCGTCGACTCGAGGCGTTCAACGCCTCAGTCGCTTTCGATGTCCGCATGCTGCGCGAGGATATTCGCGGGTCAATCGCACACGTGCGCATGCTCGGCAAACAGCGGATCATCGACGGCGAGGAGGCGGCGCTGCTCGAGCGCGGCCTCTGGCAGATCCTGGCGGAAGTCGATGCCGGAGATTTTTCACTTCGCATCGCCGACGAGGACGTCCACACCGGTGTCGAACGACGCCTACGGGAGATTGCCGGCGCTGTCGCCGGGAAGTTGCA
>JAHWJF010000419.1 GCA_019348515.1 Chloroflexota bacterium
CTCGTCTCGCCTCCCGTGGCCGTATCGATCGCGTAGGCCTCGACCGACCCAGAAGCTTCCCCCGCATAATCATCGGGCTAGTTGACGGCGTAGAGGCAGCGGTGCGTCGGATGCCGCGCAAGCCAGGACGGGTTATCGGTTGGGACGCTCTGGATGCAGGTGAGGACGCCGGTGCCGCCTTCGACCGCGAAGATGGAGATGCCCGTCGGTTCCAGCGCGCCACCGCCGCCCGGCGCTCCTCGGGTGTAGGTTCCGACGTATGCGAACCTCCCCGCCCCACCCGTGAGGTCGCTGCTCACTGGCGTGGCTTGCGCCACTGCGCGGTCGGATGGACCTGCGACAGTGCTCAGCCCGGCAAAGGCGGCGCTCGCCGCGCCGGCCCGTTGCAGGAGCTGGCGCCTGCCATATCCAGCTACCAACGCCTCTACCAGGGAATCGCTCATAGGGTTCACCTCTTCGTGGCGCTTGCGCTCAACTCTGAACGCGCGATCAAGGTGTCGTTGTCCCTCAGGCTGCACCGCGGCATGGCACTGTCAAGCTGATGGAACCAGTCGGGCAGTGCCCGGAACACGGACCGGTCAATGGCATGCCGTAGCGACACGGAGCCGGTGCACGTCGCTTGGGAAGGCCCTCGCGTGCCCTGCCTTCATGCCACCTCGCTCGCCTCGACGGGCAAAGCAAAATGCGCGTCCATCCACGCCTGCCACTCGGGCTCGACGCGCGCAACCGCGGCGGGGGCCTGGTCACCGTACAGGTAAAAGCGGACCGTCATGGACACCTGGCCACCCATGGGGTGGAGAACGAGATGGGCAATGCCGGGGGCCGGCTCGTCGAGCCGGAGGAGCAGTTCTTCCGGCCATTCGGGCTGGCCCGCCCATTCCACCGTTCCCGCGAGGGGCGGTGCACTCTGGGACGTGCTCACTCGCTGGCCGATGGCAGCCCCCGTGAGACCAAGCGAACCGGTCAGCGCCTCCCATGCCGCGGACTTGGGTTCCGGGGCGACGCCCATCAGCTGAAACGAGGAACTGGGCTGACCACGGAAGTGGGCGAGATAGAGCCGCAGGACACGGAAGAAGGAGATCCAGCCGTAGGTGTGACCCTCGAACTGATCGTCCCAGGCATCGCTGCTCGTGAACCAGCTATGCACCACCCGCACGACACAGGTACCGCCGGAGCGCGCCTCGACGATCCACTCCGTCGCGACCGTCGGGTCATCCGGCCCCATGTCGTCCCGGCTGTCGGCGACGTAGCGATGAGGTGGGTCCCAGGTGGTGATAGTAGAAACCGACTCCATGCCGGGTCCAAAGTTGCAGAGGACAGCTCCGCCAGCATGTTCTTCGACCGTGGTTGGCACAAACCAGGATGAGATACCGGGTCCGGTGGCGATGACCTGCCAGACCTCCTCCGGCGTGCCGGGCACCTCGACCTCGGCCTCGACGTACCGGCGTCCGGACGCATCTTTCTTCACTGGCATGAGGGTTCCTCCATTTTCGACTCGTGCGGCAGCGGGTGGGCCACGAGCACCAGGCGATGGGTGCGGCCTCCCGGGGCGGATTCATCGTGGTAGCGCGCGACAAGGGTCGTCACTGATTGGATGAGCTCGTTGCTGAAGGCGGCGCGATCGGCCGCCGATCGAAACCGGATCTCGGTGTCCAGCGACAGCGTCGCCAGATGTTTGTCGGCTGCCCGTGACCGTCGCAGAAGGTCGCTGACCTCATCGACCATGCGGGCGCCCAGGGCGATGAGATAGCTCGCCGAAAGACGGTCGCCACCACGACCTGAGTCAATGGCCACAGGACCGAGCGCCTTCGGCGAGATGACGTAGGAAGCCGCGCTCGCCACCAGCAAGCGTTCCGTCAGCCCTCCCCACTGACGTTTCCCGGCCTCCCGCACCAACTGATGCGCCTCGAGCGCGCGCATGTGGTAGTTGAGCTTCTGGCGGGCGATCCCGAGCCGCGCGGCGAGCGTCGCGGCGGAGGCGGGCTCCGCCAACTCCGCCAGCAGCCGACTCCTGATCGGCTCGAGCGCGACCACCGCGGCGGCGGGATCGGCGATGACTTCCACGTCCTCCATGACCCAATTACAGCATTGACAATTTTATTTGTCAATGGGCCACGAGGACGTCTTCCCCTTGTTCGTTCCGATGCTGGACCGCGTACTCCGACGGCTTCGGTCAGAGCATCGCCAGCACCCCGGCGGTGAAACTGTCTCCCAACCCGACCGATGCCTGCGCTCCCTCGATGCGCAGACCCGGCGTGACGACCAGCCCATCGTCCCCGCATCCGTCATCCGCGATGCCGAGCGAATGCAACAACGTCATCCCAGTCGGGTTCACCACCGCGCGCTCAAGTGTCGTCTGGAGGTCAGACACTCGAGGGAAATCGCCGATCCGCGAGCGCGTTGCGGCCACCAGTGAACCGAAAAGGAGGGCGTCCCGCTCCTTCGCCGCGTCGCCGTCTACCAGCGACAGGCAGAATTCCCGGGTGTGCAGCGACCAGCGCGGCGCAGGGTAGCGTGCGGCCAGCCAGCGGAATTGCGCGATCAATTCGGGGCTCGGCTTCGCCATGGTCACGTCCAAACCATGGAGAAGATCTCGCAGTTCGTCGATGTTCAAACCGATGCTCGTCACGACCGGATGAAGCGTCTCCAATACCCGCATGACGGAGCCTGACTCCGGCATGGCGCCCAGCTCCAGATGGACCGGCATCCGCGGCCGCGCCGCGCGCCAGATGCGGATGGCCTCCGCCGTATCCCGGAGCACCTGCTCCAGCACTTCGTGCTCGGTCACCTGACTGAACCCCGAGACGAGCAATGCCCCGATCTCGTGATCGGGGTCGCCTAATGCGGCGTCGAATCCGGGGTCGATGGTGAACGCCGAGTTGACCGGATCGTAGGAGACAATCACCCGATTTGCCGCTGGCGCCGGCGACACTCCCGGGAGCGGCGCCTGCACCCCCTCGGGGAACTCCAACACGACATGCCACATCGTGGGATCCGCCGGATCACTCGCGGCTTCGATCGGCACTACCCCATCCCTGGAACCGACCGTCATCACCTCGCGAGCTGGTAACGCGGCGATCTGTGCCGGCGAGCGGCCGGTGAGATGGATCAGCACCGGGAACCCAAGCCGGGCCAGCGTTGCCGCGGCCTGGGCGCCTGTCCCCCCGATCTGCACCCGTCCGGTGACCCGCTCCAGCAACCAATCCTGCACCGCCGCGTCACGCACCGGCAGATCATGTCCTGTGCCGGAGGTCACGCACTGCGCGACTCCGGTCAGGAGATCGGCGATGCTATCGGCGCGGTTCACGCGCGGCGCGGCAACATCGATCCGCTGTCCAGCAAAGAGCCGGTCGGCGAGCGACTGATCGAATGCAACCACTTGATCGAGATTGGCGGTGAAGCCACACGCGATGCGGACCTCGCCCTGCCGTGCCGCCTCGGCGCGGAGTTTCGCCCGCTCCGGCAGGGTACGGAAGCGCTGGCGCCATGCTTGCTCGATCACGCCCGTGGTGCCCCTAGCCCTTGAGCGTGTTGGCAGCACCGCGCACTATCCAGCATTGGCGGACGAGCACCGTCCTATCAATGAAGGTGTGACAAACATCAAGGCCGACGCATTACCACCGGCACGCTGGGGAAGTACTGCAGCCGTACACGCGGGCGGTGAATGTTACCGCCTCGCTTCAGGGACATATCAATTGAATTCCTTGCTTTCTGACGAGCCGGCCGCAAATCTCCAGTTCGGCCGTGGCGGGACCTTCC
>JAHWJF010000048.1 GCA_019348515.1 Chloroflexota bacterium
AAGGCGTCGGAGGTGACCTCGCGGGGTGACGAGAGCCTGTCGCGCTTTCCAACATGACATATCCCATTAGAACTACCAATCACACCGACCCACCCCAGCCATCCGGTCATAAAGCGTTCCCAGTACCACACCATACGCCACGTGCCGGGGAACCGATTGCCAGAACGCGGGCCAGGTGAAATATCGATCGACTTGACCGTCGCGAATCGCCGGGTGTCTGTCTTCGAGAACGGTGACGGGGTAGAGGATCACGTTTTCGACGTTGGCAAAGACGATGCCTTTCAGCCACGGTGGTCCCGGGATGCGATGCTCGATTACGGCGTAGAGGCTGGCAAGCACGAGCGAATTGACCACGTGAATCACGGCGCCGACGGTCCTCGCGTTCTTCGGGTCCTTGACGAGGGACCGGCCCAGCACTATCAGGTCATCGACGTTTCTGCCGGTCAATCTAAGATCGGCTTCGAGTACAGCCACGAAGGCCGCTCCAGCGGCAAGGCCAGAGACCGCCACGGCCTTTACATCAGGTTTGCGAACGTTCTTGCTCACGATCTTCAACCGCGGGCGCTCCATCCAGTTCTGACGATGGCCGGAAGTTCAACGACTCGTGATGACGTCGACCGCATCTCGCTGGAATATGGGAATGGGACGGCGCTTGTGCTCTGACGCCGCGATGAGCGCTGCGACGCGGTCCTTCGTGGCCGCATCGGCGATGTCCTGGTCACTACGGAATGCGGCCAGGGTGCGGTCGAGATCCTCATAGGAGACGCCTATCTCCGCCTCGTCAGTCTGGCCTTCCCACAGTCCCGCCGACGGCGCCTTCGTAATCACGGCAGGCGGGACTCCAAGCTCGCGAGCCAACCCACGAACGGTTGTCTTGTCCAGATCGCCAAGGGGCAGGAGATCGACTCCGCCGTCTCCGTACTTGGTGAAATAACCAATGCTGAGCTCGGTCCTGTTCCCAGTGCCGACCACGATCCCGTTGTAGCGATTTGCGAGGTAATAGAGCGTCGTCATGCGCAAGCGCGGTTTCGCATTCGCGAGGGCGAGCTGTCGGCGGGTGACCCGCCGGTCGGGATCGACATTGGCATCTTCCAATCCCGCGGCGCCCTCGGCGGGCATCGCCGCGAGCAGCGATTCATAGGCGGGAGCGAGATCGATGATTCGCGGAATGACTTCAAATGTGCTTGCGACGGACTCGGCATCTCGCATGTCTTCCGGGCGAGAGTGGACCGGAAGGATGGCGGCGATCACTCGCGACGGGCCGGCGGCCATCGTACAAAGCGCGCAGACAACCGCGGAGTCAATCCCCCCGCTGAGCCCCAGGACGAGACGCGAGGCGTCAACCTGGTTCATATGGAATCGGAGCCAGCTCGATATCTCGTCGGCCAGCGACGAGTAATCGATCCGGGCGTGATCGGTCATCCGAGCCTCCGGGTGTCGATCTGATCGAGGTCTAATCGTCGCCGTCACCCATGTGCGAGTCAAGTCATTAGTTGCTTTGTCGTGGCGAGCATCGATCTCGTTGGCTTTAAACCCTTGAGACTCTTCGAGCTCTTCGCCGTGTGCGTTCCACGTTCGAGCGTCGGGCGGCACGTACCCTCACTTCACCCTGCAGTCCCGACTCTCTCTTCTCCATTGCAATGGGCCGCGTGAAGAAGGGGAGGAGAGTTCCCAATGTTGATACAGTTCCGGGGAAGATGGATAACGAGGAATCGCTTGGGGCGGTCGCGATCTGCAACCGCCCCAAGCGATTCCGCAATGTGCGTCGATGGCGGCTACTGCAAGTACCTGCCGTCGATCCAACCCGCCTGACCTGAGATCCGCACGTTGACGTAGCCGTTGGCCTGAGACCCGGTAAGCGTCACCGGGCTCCCCGCCGGCACGATGCTGAGAATCGGCGCGGTTGCACTTGGCTGAGAGCGCAAGTTCACGTTGTTCGTGGCGATCGCCTCTGCTCCAACCGTCGCCTCGGCATTGGACGCGGGCGCCGGAGCGAGAGCCGTGGCCTCCGACTGTACGGGCGCCTCGGTCGCCTGCAGCAGTGCCGTGCCCGACGACATGTCCGCGACCTCGAGGTACGAGGCGTCCGCCCAGCCTTCCTGACCGTCATAGACAACCCGCAGGAACCCATCTTGCGCCTCACCAGTGAGAGTCACGATGGCGACGGAAGGAATCGTGCCCATCGCCGCCGCTTCGGCTGTCGGCGCGTCCCTCAATTCGATCGCGCCCAGCGTCGTGGCCGTACCTGCCTGGCTTGGCTCAGCGGTCTGCTCCAGCGAGATGGCACCGCGCTCGACCCATTCCGAAGCGACCCACCCGAACTGCCCATCGACCTTCACCGGGAGAAACGCGGCAAGCTCAGCGCCAGTAACGGTCATCTCGGTGTTCGGCGGCAGCGTTGCGACGACGGCATAGTCTGCCCCTGGACCGGTGCGGAGATTCACATCGCTCGCGCTGATGGCACCGTCGACCGACTGAAACAGGCTGACGCTCTTGCTCGGTGGTGCTGGCTCACCGCAGAGCCAACCGGGTCCATCGCTGACGTCGCCGAAGATCGTCGTCCAGTACCAGCCGTGCTGCGAGCCCTGATCGTAGGCACGCCCGATGCCAATAGTGCCAAAACTCCCGTTCAGCATATTGGCGTTGTGTTCGGTGCTGGACTGCCAGGTCTGCATGACCTCAGCGGCCGTCTCGGCGCCGGCGGCGATGTTCTCACCGTGGGTGCCGCCCTGATACCCGAAATTCGCCATGTTCTGCTCGACAGTTGTCCCATCGAGCAGGGTGTGAGCGAGGTAACCGTTCGCGGCCATGTCGATACTGTGGTACGCCGCCGCTGACGATAGTGACGATGATACGGAGAGCGCTGGCATACCCGAGGCGGCCCGATAATCATTGATCAGCGCCAGGAAGGCGACCTCTTCACTGTCCACGCACGCGTCTGCCGAACTCGGCGCGTGGAGCGATTCGGCGATGCCCACTCGCTCGGCCGGCGCGGCGGCCGCGCCGGGGGCAATGAGCAGGACAGCACCGAGGGCAGCCACGACCCGCACCCACGGCGATGGTGGAATGGCTGAAAATCGAACGGAGCGCATCGGGCACAACCCTCCCTTGAGCTCGGGAGGGGGTCGTTCCGACAGTGACCGACCGGTATCGGGGGAACCGGCGGCGGAGGGCGGGGTTCGGTCCGGCTCCCGGACCATGGCCGGCAAGCGCCCTCCCACGCGAGCCGACCCGTACGTACGCTAAATGAACCGTGGCGCGCGTCTCAAGCCGGTGGGGGCGCCAATGGTCCCAGTTTCCCAGACGGCAGCCTGTGCCCTCACCCCAACGTGTTCCACGCTACGACGCGTGCCGGAGACCCATCGGCTGATCCAAGCGATAGCGGGAGGAATGCGAACATGTGGGGACGCACGGGGTCGAGCGACGTTACATTGCAAAGGTTCTCCGCGATCAGCGCATCGGCGGCGAGCAAGATGGCATGCGCCGCCCAGCCCCCATCAACCGTTGAATCGACGCTGAGAGCATCGATTGCTACGAGCCCGGCTTTCGCTTCCACGAGGCCCTGAGCAAGCTCTGCAGAGAGGTAGGGATGCCGAAAATACCGCTCTTCGCCCCAATAGTGATCCCATCCTGTGCACACCACGGCGAACCAACCGGGCCAAGTCGCGCCGGTCACGCTTTTCAGAACGGTGACCGGGATCGCCGCGTTGTCATCCAACCCCCGAGCGTTGAGCACCAGGCCGTGTCCGACGAGACGATCTGGACCATAGGCTCCAATTCCCGCGCCCTCCGGGATGCGATGACGAGGCGCATCCATGTGGGTACCGCTGTGCGTCCCCATCCTGAGCGAACTGATCTGCCACGGTGCGAACTCGTGGATCGTCTCGATGTGCACCTCGGGGTCTCCGGGGAATCGCGGGACGCCGGAGTTCAGGGGCTGTGTGAGATCGAACATCGAGAGATCCCTGGAGAAACGACAGGAGCCGCGCTCAATTGCCGCGCGACCCCTGCCATGGGAACCGAGGCGACCTACGCGACGAGGTCGTGCGCCAACTCCTCGAACGCGGCGACATACGTATCGGCATCCTGGACAGAATGGGCGACGGAGAGGGTCCACTCCTCTTCGCGCCCGGGTGTCATGAATACGCCGCGGTTCATCATGTAGAGCCAGGCCAGATCGGTCAGCTCGCCATCGTGACTCGCCTGGAATGAGGCGTAGTCGGTGATCTTCGTCGGGGAGAAGGTGACGCACCCCTTTGAGCTAATGCCGACGGTGTACCCGGGCAGGTTGTACTTCTCCAGAACAGCGTCGCAGCCGGCCATAAGCCGGTCATTCAACATATCGAGATGCTGATATGCCTCGGGCGTGAGCACTTTCTCGAGGCTGGCGCGCGCCGCGGCCATCGTCAATGGATTCCCGTTGTAGGTCCCGACCTGGTAGACCGAGCCGTTGTTCACCACCTCCATGACCTCTTCGCTGCCACCAATGGCGCCGGAGGGCAGACCGCCGCCAAGCGCCTTGGCCATAGTGACCATGTCAGGGAGCACGCCGAACTTCTCGGTCGCGCCGCCGGGAGCGACACAAAGACCGGTCTTGACCTCGTCAAAGATCAGCACCACCCCGTGACGCTTCGTGATCTCGCGCACTGCCTCCAGGTATCCCGGCTCCGGCAGTACCACGCCGAGGTTCATCATGGCCGGCTCCATGATGACGCAGGCCGGCGGCCGTCCCTCGTCAAAGAGACGCTCGATGCGCCGCTCCATGGCGCCAGCATCGTTGAAGGGCACCGCGATGGTCAGGTCCGAGGCGGCTTTCGGGATACCCGCGCCATACGGAAGCGATGCATAGTTGTCGGGATCGCCGATGTTCTCGTAGGGAACGGAGATGGAGACCATCACGTAGTCGTGATGGCCGTGGTAGGAACCGAAAATCTTAACGATGGTGTCGCGACCGGTGAACGCGCGCGCAATGCGAATGGCGTCCATCGTCGCCTCGGACCCGGAGTTGACGTATCGCCACTGAGGGAGGCCGAAGCGGCGGACGAGCTCCTCGCTGATGACGATCGCGTCCTCGACTGGCGCGGCGAAGTGAGTACCCCGGGCCACCTGTCGCTGCACGGCCTCGACGATAGCCGGGTGCGCGTGACCTTGCACCATCGATCCGAATCCATTGTGGAAATCGACCATCTCGGTACCGTCGACGTCCCAGACTTTGGATCCGTGCCCCTTCTCCAAGTAGATCGGCCATGGATCGCGGACCTGGTAAGACGACGCGACGCCGCCGGACAGCGTCTTCCGCGCCCACTCGTACATCTCGCCCGATTTGGGTGTCCGCGCGTCGAGCGTTTTCTGTTCGCGCTCCGTCAGCTCTTCGATGCGCCCGCGGTCGATGCGCACGGGACTCGCCGTGACCATGAGTGGTCAATCCTCTCGTTACCGTCGCGTGGTCGCAAAGCCGGACTTCTCTCAAGAACACCTCGATTATCTCCGAAGCCCACGCCACTGTCGAAAGCCGGGCTCTTTCCAGGGCGTGCTACACTCCCGGCCGGTTTTGGCTTGCCATCCTGAGATCAGAGAGTTGCGGTCTAACCGCAAGCAGCGAGGAGCGTCGCGCGAGATGGAAATCAGCGGCCAGCACCGCTTTTCAGCGCCGCGGGAGCGCGTGTGGGAACTCCTACTCGATCCCAAGATCCTGCAGCAGTGTCTTCCCGGCGCGGAGGATCTCGTCGAGGTCGGCCCCGAAGAATACGAGGCTCGGATGAAAATTGGGGTCGCGGCCATCCGGGGCACGTACCAGGGCAAGGTCAAGATCGTCGACAAAGATGAGCCAACGTCGTACCGCATGGTGGTCGAAGGGAAGGGACCCGCGGGGCAGATCTCCGGCGACGCGAAGATCGATCTCGCCGATGACGGCGAGGGAACCCTCGTGAACTGGACGGGCAACGCAAACGTGCGCGGGACGCTGGCGCGAGTCGGCGGCCGGGTGATGCAGCCCGCGGCCAAGATGATCGTCGGCCAGTTTTTCACCTGCCTGGAAGGAAAAGCCGGATAGTCGGTGAGGCGGTACGTCGGTCAGTAGAGGCTCTCCGCCTACGTACCGACTATCCGACTGACCGAGCTCACACTCGGGGGTAGTGCGTGCACGTGCCGATCACATTGAGTGTCAACGGCGTTGAGCGCCGGGCGGAAGTCGAACCCAGAACGCTCCTCGTCCAGTATCTTCGCAACGATCTCGCCCTGACCGGGGCGCACATCGGCTGTGAAACCAGCCAGTGTGGCGCGTGCACGGTCCTCTTGGACGGCGAGGCAGTCAAGAGCTGCACTATCCTCGCGGTCCAAGCGGATGGCGCAGCGGTGACCACGATCGAAGGTCTGGCTCCCGTCGGCACGCTGCATCCGGTGCAACAGGCATTCTGGGATCAGCATGGATTGCAGTGCGGGTATTGCACCCCGGGCATGGTCCTCTCTACCGTGGCGCTCCTCGCTGATGACCCGAATCCAAGTGAAGAGTCGATCCGGCATGGGCTGGAAGGGAACATCTGCCGCTGCACCGGCTACCACAACATCGTGCTCTCGGTGCAGAGCGCCGCGAAATCGCTAGCATCAGGCGCCATTCCGGAACCGGTGCTCAGCCGCGATGCGTCGCTGACGAGGTGAAGCGATGAACACCTCACCTTTCGTCTATCAGCGCGCAAACAGTGTCGACGACGCGATTTCGCTCTTGCAGCAGCATGGCGACGGCGCCAAGCTGATCGCTGGTGGCCACAGCCTGCTTCCGATCATGAAGCTGCGACTGGCCGAGCCGGACATGCTGATCGACATCGGGCGGTTGCCGGAGCTGCAGGGCACCCGTCGTGAACATGGCGAGATCGTGATCGGCGCGCTCGCGACCCATCATCAGGTCGCCACCGACCAGGAGATTCGATCGTCAATTCCGCTCCTGGCCGATACCGCGTCGCGCGTCGGCGATCGTCAAGTGCGAAATCGGGGAACGATCGGGGGAGCGCTCGCGCACGCCGACGCGGCCGCCGACTATCCCGCGGCGATTCTCGCGCTCGAAGCGACGATCGTCGCGAGAGGACCTGGAGGGGCGCGGCAGATCCCGGCTCGGGAGTTCTTCCTCGACTTCTTGACGACCGCGCTGGCGTCGGACGAAATCCTCACCGAGATCCGCGTTCCCGTGCCGGCGGACGGGCACGGCTGGAGCTACCAGAAGCTGGCGAACCAGGCGTCTGGATACGCGATCGTGGGTGTTGGCGCCATCGCGATCCTCGATGGAAGCGGGACGTTTGACGATGTTCGTGTCGGCGTCACGGGAACGGCTGCCGTTGCCTGGCGCGCGGCCGCGACGGAAGCGGCACTACGCGGTCAGAAACCTGAATCCGGAGTCGTTGCCGCGGCAGCCGACAAGGTCGACGACGGAGTTGAAGCGCTGGACGACCTGCACGGGTCTGCGGAGTACCGACTGCGTGTGACGCGCGGGCTCACTCGCCGCGCGATCCTGCAGGCCGTGGCGCGCGCCCAGCAGCGCGGGTAGATCCTGGGTCAGTACGACCGCGGCAGACCGAGCACGTGCTGGGCGAGATAGCTCAGGACGAGGTTGTTTGACACCGGAGCAACCTTGTACAGCCGCGTCTCCCGGAACTTTCGCTCCATGTCATGCTCGGCGTTGAATCCGTGGCCACCGAGGGTATCGACCGCGGCGTTTGCCGCGGCCCAGCTCGCCTCGGACGCCAGGAGCTTCGCGGTATTCGCCTCCGCTCCGCAGGAGAGCCCCGCGTCAAACCGGGTCGCCGCGCGCCGCGCCATCAGGTCTGCGGACTCTACGTGGGCCCAGGCCATGGCTAAGGGGAACTGAATCCCCTGGTTGGACCCGAGAGGGCGGCCGAAGACCTCGCGCGTCTTCGCGTATCCAGCGGCACGCTCGATGAACCAGCGGCCGTCGCCAACACACTCGGCAGCGATGAGAATCCGCTCCGCGTTCCAACCGTCGAGGATATGCCGGAACCCCATGCCCTCACTGCCGATGAGATTGCCCGCGGGGACTCGCAGCCCGTCGATCGTCAACTCGTTGGTCTCGTTGTTCATCAACATACGAAGTGGACGAGGCGTGATGGAGCCACCGGCCCCCCGCAGGTCGACCAGGAAGAGGCTGAGTCCGGCGGTCGGCCGGTGCTCCTCGCGCGGCGACGTACGCGCCAGGAGGACCATCAGGTCCGAGTGCTGCACGCGGGAGATATAGATCTTGCGGCCGGTGATAACGTAGCCGTCCCCGTCGCGGACCGCAACGGTTTCGATCCGGGTTGTGTCGGTTCCGGCACCGGGCTCCGTGACCGCAAACGCCTGCAAACGGAGCTCTCCGGAAGCAATTGGTGGGAGATACCGTGACTTCTGCTCCTCCGAACCGTGCCGGAGAAGTGCTCCCATGACATACATCTGCGCGTGTGCAGGTCCCGCGTAGCCACCGCTCTGGTTGATCTCCTGCAAGATCGCCGCGGCCTCCCGCAAACCGTATCCGAGACCGCCATACTGTGTCGGAATCAGCGCCGCTAGCCAGCCCGCGTTCGTCAGCGCCTGCACGAATGCCGCGGGGTACTCGCGCCGGCGGTCGAGATCGCGCCAATAGGCATCGGGAAACCGCATGCAGAGGGCGCGCACTTCGCGCCGCAGTTGGACGATCTCGGGCGAGTCGGTGAATGGGTCGAGACCTGGCCCCGCGCTCATCCCGGCCTCAGTTGAACCACCCGTTTCTCTTGCCGATGTCATCATGTCTCCCAATTGGAAGCCCCGATCCTACCACTTCGCATCCAGGCGAGTGTTGGCGAAGGATGGCAAACTCCGTCCGTGACTGCTGTCGGACTCGTGAGGGGTAAAGGGCGTGCGTGACTTGGGCGGAGGACGCTGGCAAACCATAGCCCTGGCGGTTGATGGCGAACGGCACGTCGCAACACTAACCCTCTCTCGCCCCGAGGCGCTCAATGCCATCAGCCGGGAGCTCGCCACCGAACTTCAGGCGGTGTGCGAGTCGATTGCGGCACGCACCGATGTTTGGGCCCTGATCGTGACCGGGGCTGGCGATCGCGCGTTTTGCGCCGGAGCGGACCTCAAAGAGCGGCGAATGCTCTCCGCGGACGAGCGCGCTGCGCACACGGTGGCGATCGAAGCGGCCGCGGAAGCACTTGCCGCCCTGCCCATGCCGACGGTCGCGGCAATTCGTGGATTCGCCCTCGCGGGCGGCGCCGAGCTGGCAATCGCCTGCGACCTCCGCGTCGCCGCCGCGGACGCGACGCTGGGATTTCCGGAGGTCAAGATCGGAATCTTCCCCGGTGCGGGTGGCGCGCTGCGCTTACCGCGCATTGTCGGCAGCGGTATCGCGCGCGACCTGCTGTTCACGGGGAGGCGAGTGCCGGCTGATGAGGCGCTGCGGATTGGCTTGATTGACCGGCTCGTGGCGCCTGAGGCCGTGCTGGAAATGGCTGTCGAGCTTGCGGCGTCGATTGCCGCAAATGCTCCCCTTGCCGTCCGCGCCGTGAAACGCGCGTTGGAGGAGAGTCACGCTCGGCCCTTTGAGGACGCACGGAGCGCGGTGAGCGTGCTGAGGGCCGAGCTCGACGCGACGGACGATTATGAAGAAGGCCTCGCGGCATTCGCGGAAAAACGAGCCCCCCGGTTCACTGGCCGCTGATCCGACGAGCCGCCACGACGAGCGCCCGCACCCGCTGCGGATCGACCGGATTGGAGAGAATGGCATCGACCTTGGCGGCGGTGCCGACAATCGCTCCGTCCGCAATCGCGAGGAGCGACGGAAGGGTCTCCACCGTGCCGCCACTGCCGACGTACAGAGGCGTGTCCGGCAGCGCCATTCGCACCGTCCGGAGATCTTCAGGGTCGGTGGCCTGCCCCGTGCCGGCTCCTGAGACGATCACCGCGCTAGCCAGCCCTCTGACGACCGCATCCTCGGCCATCTCTCCGATTGGACGCGGGGAGAGCGGTGCGGCGTGCTTGACGTCGACGTCGGCCCAGACCGCAATAGGCGCGTCGAGGCGACGGATGAGCGCCTGCACGACATCCGCGCGCCCTTCGATCAGTCCCTGATCGGTCACGGCCGCGCCAGCGTAGACATTCGCGCGGACGAATTGTCCGCCGGCAGCCGCCGCGATCGCGACGGCGCCTTCAACGTCATTGCGCAGGACGTTGACCCCAACCGGAAGGCCGGTCTCAGCAATGACCATTGAGACGGCAAGCGTCATGGCGGCGATCGTCTCGGGTCCGGCAGCTCCCTTGTGGAACGGCACGTCGCCAAAGTTCTCGACGATGAGGGCGTCGGCGCCACCGCCGACCCAGGACGCGGCATCCCGACGGGCTAAATCGAGGATGTCATTCATTCCGCGTACTGATGGTCCCCGAGCGGACCCCGGCAGGGGAGGAAGGTGGATGACGCCGACAATCTGGAACGCCGATATCAGTAACTCACGGGAGCCACTGCCCACTATCGGCTGCCTCGCACCGATACCAGACCGGCGGCAGCGGCTCCGATGGCAAAGAGCAGCATGCAGATCGCAAAGAGGGTGAAACCGCCACCGGAGCGGATGGCCTGCGGGTCCCGGCGGACATATCGCGCGTAGAGCAACGACAGGGCGAGAGCCAGTGACCCTCCAGCGGTGCCGAAATAGATCATTGCCTGGAGATCCACGCCTGTCGCTACTCCGTCGGTCCGCCGCGTCACGAGCCTGAGGTCGGCGAATCGAATGGTACTCCGCCGCTGCGGGCAAAATAGGTTAGTCTACCCCTATGGTGACAGCGGAACTGTCGCCATTTGATCGTGTTCGTCTTGAACGAGACGGCAGCAATCCGGCGAGGCGAATCAACAGCATGAGCGACAACCGTGATGGAAGGTCAGGCGCAGGTGGGCGGCGAACTGCATCACCAGGTGCTCGCGGTGCTGGACCTTCGCGCCAGCGGGGAAGCTCGCTGCCCGTGGGAAGTGCGGCGATTGGGAACATTGCCGCGGAGCCGTATCGATACACTATGGCCGATCTGGAGGCTGAGACCGGTCTTCCAGCCCGCACGATCCGCTTCTATATCACCCAAGGTCTCTTGCCACCCGCGCGAGGTCGTGGGGTCGGCGCGACGTATGGCCCGACCCACATGCTCAGGCTCAAAGCGATCGGACTCCTGAAGAAGGACAACACCCCCCTTGAACAGATCAGACAACGGCTCTCCGACATGCGCGATGCCGAGCTCGCTGCCATGCTCGAGGTGGAAACCGCGCCGCCGGAGGATCGGTGGCGACGAGTGATGCTCCATCCCGACCTGGAGCTGCACGTTCGCGAGCAAGGCGGCCGGAATCGTGACTACACATTCGAGAAGGTCGTCGATTTGATCGTCAAGCAATCTGAGGTACTCATCAAGCAGCAGCTTGGTGATTCCAACCGGTGACTGACGACGAGGCGAGGGAGCAATTCTGGATTCCCGACAACCCCGACGGTAGCGGCTGGGCGAACGTCGACTGGGTCAGCGCATCGCGCGGTTCACGCTATCACTATCGTCATGTGGGTCCAATTGAGGAGGAGCGGTCCAATCTGCCGCCCTTCTACCGTGTGGTAACGCGCCTCGAGTCCAGGAACCTGCATGCTCACGAGAACAGCTACTACGTGGCACGAGACCACCTTGCGGATTTTCTCGCGGAGCTGAGTCTCGCGGGCGGTTCAGAAGTGATCTGGCACGTCGAGCCGTGCCCGCTGCCGCCGCCCGAAAGCAGGGCCGGCGATTGAAAGAGCAAGAGAAGGGGACGGCCAATCTGGCCGCCCCCGTCGCCGGTATGCCGAGTTCTGTCTACGAACGAAGCAAGTTCATCACATCTGGCCCCCCGACCGCGAGACCCGAGGCGACATTTCCCTGAGCATCGATCACGATCGCCGACGGCGTCCCGGATGCCCCAAACGCTTCGCCGGTGCGGAACCCCTGATCGAGGAGAATCGTCGAGTCAAGCCCGTGCTCGCGATTCGCATCCGCAGATCCAGTCGAGACGAGCACGAGTTGTGGCGCTCCAGCCGGCGTGTCCTTCTCCCACGCCTTGAGATCGTCAACCCGCCGCTGGCAGAACCCGCAACCGGGGTTCCTGAAGAGCAGAGCCGTCCGCCCGTTGCGAATCTCTTGGAGATTGACCTCTTTGCCATCGAGATCAGGCACCTTTACCGCTGGCGCCTTGCCCCCCACGGGAACACAACGTGGGGCCG
>JAHWJF010000420.1 GCA_019348515.1 Chloroflexota bacterium
TTCGGGACGAAATTTGCCCCGGCGCTGGAAAAAATCCCGCATCGCCGGCATGGCGCTCCTTTTCAGGTCAACAGCGGAAACCTGGACGTGACAGCCGCACTCCTCAATAAACAGGGCACGACCCGAGAGCATACGGTACGCCCCGGACGCGGACAAGACTGAAACAGTGCGCTCAACCGGTGGCCCGCGCCGCCGCAGAGACATTTTCAGGTGCGGTCACGGGCATGAGGCGCCTATCGCGCTCGAATCCGAAGCGAGGGACGAGCGCCGCGGCGATAGCCGCGGCCACCCCGAGCGCGACGTTGACGATCAGCGCCGCCTGATAGCCACGGGTGGCTTCAAAGATCACCCCGCCGAGGAGGGATCCTACCCCGAAGCCCAGGTTCATGAAGGTGAAGAGCGATCCGAAAATGAGCCCGAGATGCTTCGGGCCGTATCGGTCAGCGGCGATGGCGGCGGTAAGGGGCGTTGTCGCCGTCCAGGAGATGCCGAGGACGAGGGCGTAGACGTAGAGCAGATTGCCGGACGGCAACAGGAGCAAGAGTAGGAATGCGCCGCCCCGCAGGCCATACGTTAGCGCCAGCACGGAGGTTCGCTGATACCGGTCGGCGGCCAGGCCAAGTACGACACTGCCCAGAATGCTGAAAATGGCCGTTGCGGAGATGGTATTTGCCGCGTGTAGCACCGACATCCCCATGTCGTCGGCGTAGGCCAGGAAATGGGTGTTGGGGAAGGCCATGGTCCAGCCGCAGACGACGAACCCAAAGGCGAGGATCCAGAACGCGGGATGGGCGACGGCCTCCCGGAGCGTCAGGCCGTCCTCGGGCATCGGGGTTTCACCAGCGGCAATAGACGCGCGCGGCGCATCGCGCAGGAAGATCACACTGAGCGGCAATGCGACGACGAGCAACGCTACCGCGAGCACGCGGTAGGTCGATTGCCAGGAGGTCGCCAGCATGATCCAGGTGGCGACCGGTACGATCAGGAGTTGACCGAACGCGGAGCCGGATGTCGCCACGGACATCGCCAGCCCACGTTGATGCGTGAACCACCGGCCGACGATCGAGGTGGCCAGCACCGGCGACGCGGCCGCGAGCCCAAACGAGGTCAGCAAACCATACAGGATATAGATCTGCCAGAGACTCGTGGCGAAAGAGAGCGGAATGAGCGAGACGCCGAGGAGCGCGATCCCGGCCACCAGGATTTTCTTGGGCCCGATACGGTCCACCAGGACCCCGACTACTGGCTGGCAGATGGAGAGCACGATCATGGCGACCATGACGGCGCCGGTCAGCTGTGCTCGGTTCCAGCCGAACTCCTCGGAGACCGGCTTGAGCACGACGCCGAAAAGGAACCGCGCGCCGGAGGCGATGGTGAGCGTGATGGCCACCACCGCGACGACGACCCAGGCATAGGGACGGACGCCGTTTGACGTTTCGGCCGGATTCTCGTTGGGATCGCGGATGAGCCGATTGTCTACTTGGTCCGGTCCGATCACGAGCGAGGCGACTCCGAGGTTCGATCAAAGGGCGTGTGCGCCCGTACCGGACCATCATAGCGCCGGGAGCCAGTTCAGCGGGTGTTGACAGGGCCAGGGCGCGTTGCTAGTGTCCGCCTCGCGCCGCAGACCCGACGTCATATTCCTCCTCGTCACGGGATCAGCAGCTTTCGGTCCGGCGTAAAGAGACGAAAAGGGCGGCAACGCGGGGAGCGAGCGTGCGTATCGGGTTGATCGGCGCGGGAAATGTCGGCATCAATGCGCATATTCCCGCCGTCCAAGCCAATGAGGGGATGGCGGTCGTTGCGGTGGCGGACCAGACCCCGGATCGGCTTGCGGCGGCGGCCGGGGCGGCTGGTCTTGAACCGGACATGGTGTATCCCAACTGGCGAGATCTGGTCGTCCGGGACGACATCGACGCCGTGATCGTCGCCACGCCACAGCGCTTCCGCCCGGAAATTGTCATCGCGGCGGCGAAGGCGGGCAAGCACATCCTGGCGGAGAAGCCGCTTGCCCTCACGCCGGCTGATGCGCAAGCGATGATTGACGCGGCGCATGCCAATGGCGTCACGCTGGCGACGGTCCACAACTACCACTTCATGCCGGTCTACCGTGACATCAAGGACATACTCGATTCCGGGGAGGTCGGTCAGCCGGAGATCGCCGTGCTCAATTATCTGGGTGTCGAGGACCGGCCCGGCGCGGCCGCATATAACCCTACCTGGCGGCATAACTCAGCCGATTCTGGCGGTGGCGTGTTGATGGACATGCTCCACGTCGTCTACCTCGCTACCTGGTTCATGGGTGGACCACCGATCGCTGTCTCTGCCTGGGTCAACAAGCGACTCGAAGGAAATGGTGACGTCGAAGACGTCGCCCTCGTTCGCTACATCTATGCGAATGGTCAAGCACTGGTAAATATGGCCTGGGGGGTAGGGCCCGGGGGCATTGAGATTGGCGGGGCACGGGGTCGCGTGGTCATGACCAACAAGGGCTTCGGCACACACCCGTTCGTGCCCGCGGAACGCCTGGACGTCGTCAATGACGTCGGGAGTAGGTCGTGGACACCGGCGGAGGCCGTTGCCTATGGCATGACGGGCATCGCGGGCAATTTCAGGGATGCGGTGGCTTCCGGGGGAGACCCGATCGCAAACGGAGAAACCGGACTGGGCGTTCTGGACGCGGTGCTCGGTGCGTATGTTTCGGGTGCCTTGGGGCAGGAGGTTACGCTGCCCCTCCCGTCCGACCACCCGGTCTACAGAAAAGGCTCGGCCGGAATCGCTGACCTCGATCTCCCGGATGCTTCGCCGGTGGTTCGGCAGGGTCTCTTCGGCACGGGATCTGCCAAGTAGATCCGAACGGCATCACCCGAAACCACGACGTTCGAGCACGTGGTTAGCGGTTACAGCATGGTTTTTGTACTTACTCATCGAACCGCCACGACCGCCGACCTCGCCCTCCTGGCGCAAATGAACCAGCAGCTGATCGAGGACGAGCGGCATCGCAACCCAATGACCCTGTCAGAGCTCGAAATGCGCATGAGATCGATGCTCGAGGGCGACTATACGGCGACGCTCTTCACGTTTGATGGCCAGATCGTCGCCTACGCGCTCTGGCGGTTGGAGCCAGAATGGATCTACCTTCGCCAGTTCTTCGTCGCGCGTGGATTTCGTCGTCGCGGCGTCGGCAGGGAAGCCATCCGATTGTTGGTCAACCAGGTCTGGCCGGAAAACACCCGAGTCAGGGTCAATGCGCTTGTTGGAAACCGGCCGGCGCTGGAATTCTGGCGGGCGGTTGGGTTCGCGGACTACCTCATCACGCTCGAAATGGACCGGACACGGTGAACGAGGATGGGATCGCCCTCAATTGCCGTGCTCCGGAGCGGACGCTTGCTCGATCGCCCAGCGCTCGACGAGATCAAGCTCCTCTGCATAAAGCGTGCGGAACAGGCGCGGCGCGACCAGCCGCTCGATGAGCCCCGCCATGCCGGAGCTTGGCTCCCAGGTGGTTTCGATCTGGAGGCGGCTCTGACTCCCCGAAGGACTGACCGTGAACCGGGTCACGGCGCCCTTGTGCGGGTAGGTTTCCGATAGCACTCGACCCGGCTCGGGTTCGTCGACGCGCGCTTCGACCTCCTGTGCCCGGCCACCCACGTTGAGGGTGAACCGAATTATCGTACCGGCGCCGACTCCCCCTTGGAGGACTGAGAAGTTGGAGAAGGCCGGCGGCAGAATACGCGGGTGGCCATTGCG
>JAHWJF010000421.1 GCA_019348515.1 Chloroflexota bacterium
ATCTCGCGTCGTGATGTCTGGCCTGTGAGGCTCTCCGCGACCAGACGGCCGACGGGGCTCGAAGTTGAATCGTACTGAGGCACTGGGTTCCTCCTCCGAATGACGACCGGCCGGACAATGTCGTCCGGCGTGGCTTCACCCATGGAATCGTTTATCGGCGCCGTGCCAGAGAGGAGATGACCACTTGGTCCGGTCGCCGTTGACCCGGGGTGTTCGCTGCAATGACCATATGCTGCACGTCTCGGGCCAATTCGTCAAGCAGTGCGCCAACGTTTCGACATACCATGAAAAAACATTCATGTAGCCGGGTGCACGTTAGACACGTGGTTCAGCCACTCGTCTCCCTGACGACTTGCATCAACTCTCGCACGCGGGTCTGGTCGACGGCGTTCCAGGTGATCCCATCCATCTTGAGACTCGAGCCGACGATCGCTCCGTCCGAAAACTGGAGCAACTGCGCCGCGTTGGAGGCGCGGAACCCGGTGTTGACGAGGACTGGGACGCCAGATTCGCCCACCGCTTGGGCGACGTCCGCCAGACCGGACGCGTCCGCTGGTTGCCCGGTAATTGGTCCGGAAACGCACAGGGCGTCGGGCATCGAGGAGAAGACGACGGAGCGCGCAACTTCGGCAAGAGGGCGCGGCGCGAGCGGAGCGGCGAACTCGGCGTTGATGTTGAAGATGAGACGGCATCCCTCGGCGCTGACCTCTCGCCTGTAGCGGAAGGCATCTCCGGCCGTCCGCACCCAGACCCCGAAATCTCCAGCGAACGCACCGGTGAAGATCTCTCGCGCGAAGGCGGCTCCGGTCGCGGCGGCGACGGCAAGCGTGGCCTTGGGATCCCAGAGGACGTTGACTCCGAACGGCACCGACAGTTCCCGCCGTAAGGAAGCGACGACGTCAGACATCGCCGCGACGGAGGCCATGTCGGCATCGAGCCGGTAGGGGCGGTCGTTCTCGTTGCAGAACATGACCGCGTCGATGCCGCCGCTCTGGAGCGCCTCCAGGTCCCGCGATACCCAGTCCCGCACATGCTGCATGCCGGCAGCGCTGTCGTATAGCGGGGTCCCGGGCAACGCGGGGAGGTGCGCCATGCCGATGATCGGCTTCCTCGCTCCGGTCAGCTCCGTCAACCAGTTGCCCGCCATCGCGCGCGTCCTTCCCTGATGACGCGGTAACGCCGCGTTCGTCCACGCTCCCAAGAGGGTTTTCTCAGTCAGGTGTCTCGTAGCGACCCGAGCGTGCTGTCAATCGCAGCCGAAAAACGACAGTTTGCGATCCCAGGTCCGGAATGGAGGCTGGTCCGTAGATTACCGCGAGCGCGTCCAATCGCCGCAGCGGATCATCGATCTCCTCGAAGATCCCTTCGGCGATGACGCTCCGCCAGCGGTCAGGCGCCTGAGCCTCGTCAACCTCGAACGTGACCCGTGGCTCGGCGCGCATCAGGTCGAGCTTGCGTCCCGGACCCGAGTGGGCGTAGACCGCTTCCCCGTCGTACCCGTAGGCGAGCGGGACGAGGTACGGGCGTCCGTCCCCAACCCCGCCATGTCCGCAACAGGCGATGCGGCCGACGATCGCAGTCCGCAGCAGTTGTTCGATCTCGTCCGGCGGGAGTACGTGGATCGTTCCCATCGGTCAGGGCTCGACCACTACCGCGATTTCCTGAATTGCGTTCATGAGATACCCCTTGGCGTTCCACGGCGCGACGGCCGGCTGGCTGAGACGCCGCTCATCGGTCGCGCGCGCTCGGAGGCGATGCTCACCGGGCGTTGCCACCCAGGTCATCTCCCAACGACGCCAACCCCTACGCTCACCTGGGAGGAGATCGGCGCACCGCCAGGATTGTCCCGCATTGGTGCTGACATCGACGGCCTGGATGGGGCCGAACCCGGACCATGCCCAACCGGCCACCAGGGTGGGGCCAGAAGAAACTGACTGGCCTTCGGCGGGAGTGACGATTACCGACTTCGGCGGCATCTCGGCGACCGGGCGCAGGGGATCACCCCGCTCGTCCCAGATGACGTAGTTGTCCGCGTTCCAAAACCCGTCGAACGCCCGGTCGATCACCTCGATGCCGACGAGCCATTTCGTGGAGGCAATTCCCGCCCATCCAGGCACGAGCAACCGCATCGGTCCACCGTGAGCGACAGGCAGCGGTTCGCCGTTCATGCCCCAGACGACGAGCACCTCGGGATCGCGGGCGACAGAAAGGGGCAGCCCACGACGCATTTCCGGGAAATCCGCGCCCTGGGCGACGATGTCGACGGTTCCTGCCTTGATGCCTGCCAAATCGAGCACCCGGCCGAGCGGTACGCCCTCCCAGACGGCGTTCCCCACGGCGTCGTTTCGCCAGGGTGTGCCGGGCGGAACGGGGTCGAACCGGGTGCGGCCGTTCCCGGCGCATTCAAGGAAGGCCTCGATTCGGCTCGATCCAAGGCGGCGTAGGTCATCGAGTGACAGCGTGAGCCGGCGTTCGGTATTCCCCGAGACGTCGAGGCGCCACGTATTGGGATCAAGGACGGGAACGGGTCCATTCGAGCGGACGAAAAATCGGTCATTGGGAACGGCGCGGTTCGCATCGGACTCGATCAGATCGAGCGGCATACCGAAGTTCGCCCCACCGTAGGCGACCAGCCGGCAGTCTTTCCCCAACCGCCGAAGCAACGCCTCGGGCGGGGCCCCGATGTCGATGAACTCCACCCGCGATCGTCCCTCGCCGCTTGTCACTCGCGCTGCTGCGGGTCGTATCTTCCGGGTATGCATGGTAGCCGAACGGATCAAGGTTCTCATGATCGCGGTTGGGGATTCGCTAACTCAACGGTGACGTGCCGATCCAGCCCCGCCAGGTCACGTAGGACCTGGAGCCGCGATCCAGGGAACGCAGTCCGCGCCAGCTTGAGAACCTCGTCACGCTGGCTGGGATCGATCTCCAACCCGATGGCGCCTCCCGGCGCGACAACGCGGGGCGCGTCGGCGAGCAATGCACGGATGAGATCGAGGCCGTCAACGCCGCCATCGAGTGCCAGGGACGGCTCAGCGGCGAGTTGCGGGTTGTCCATGATCTGGTCAGCGCGCAAGTACGGGAGGTTCGCCAGTACGAGGTCGACCGGCTCATCAAGCCAGGAGAGCAGCGAACTCTGAACGAGACGGACTTGATGCTCGGCAACCAGTCGATTTCGGTTCCTGGTTGCTACGGAGATCGCCTGCGCGGAGACATCCGTCGCCAGTACGTGGCCCGGCCAATCGGGTCCCATCGCCGTGGCGATACTAATGGCTATGGCGCCCGATCCAGTTCCGACGTCGACAACCGTCGTCTGATCTCGATCTCGCTGCCCAAGCCAGGCGATTGCCCATTCGACCAGCACTTCCGTTTCCGGGCGCGGGATCAGCACCCCCGAGCCGACCGCGAATGACAACCCCATGAACTCTCGTGTCCCGGTCAGATAGGCCACGGGGGCGCCACGAGCCCGCTCTTCGAGCAAGCGGTGATATTCGCCGAAAGCGGAGGCCACGATCGGTTCGCGAAGCCGTGCGAACAGCGCGGTGCGATCGATACCGAGAACGTGGCGGAGCAGAACTTCGGCGTCGAGACCCGGCGACTCGGTCCGTGACGACGCCAGGTGCGTTCTGCCGAGGCGGAGAGCGTCGGAGAGCGTCGTCGCCCTTTGCCGTGGTTCTTCATTCACTCCTGCTGTCCTCAACTGCCATCACGCGTATGATGCGGGTGGCAGAAATCGGCGTTCTGCCCGC
>JAHWJF010000049.1 GCA_019348515.1 Chloroflexota bacterium
GCGGGGTAGTGGACGCTCGAGTACAGGACGCGGTCGAGCACGAACCGATGCCGCTCGTGGTCGTACTCGTACTTGTTGCGGCTCCCGGACGGGATTTCGACGGTGACCTCGATCGGCCCTCGCTGGTCCTGCATGGTGCGCGAAGTATGCACCGATGTGCGCGTCAACCCTCCGTGACGCGAGACTCCATCGGGAGGATGTGCCACCAGATCGGGCCTGGCGGCAGGACCACCGGATCACCCGACGCCGCCCACGTCCATCTCGTCCGGTCGGCCGCGGTCGGTCGCTCCCAGCGGACGTCGAACGCCCGTCCCTGCACGTAGATCGTCCCCTCTCCCCGGCCCACGAGGTGGTGAAGGCGCCGAGGGTTCCCGCCCGGGTCAGGGTCGCCGTGGACGGTTTCCTGGGTCACCCGCTGGACGAGCAGCGTCGTGAATCCGAGCCGGTCGCCCGTCGCCTCGTCCGTGATGGCCACGCCGGCATCGCTGCGCATCCACGCACCCTCCGCGGCCTCCCACGACCACCCGAATCGCCAGGATGGCGTGGTCGCCACCCGCAGCTGCTGCACGGCCCGACCGTCGGCCGGAAGCTCGGGGTCGTTTGCGAAGGTGAACGGCGGTCGCAGATCGTCGACGCGATCCGCCATGCGGCCGAGGGCTGCGTTGGTGTCGACTGCCTCCCGCATCGCCTCAAGGTCGACATAGAGGTTGTGCGGCGCCGGACGTGGGCCCCAGCGCTGGTACCAGGGCCAGCCGGTCATGCCGTCGGGGTACGGCATGCCGGCCGCGACGAAGCGCGCATGGGCACCGTTACTGCGACCGAAGCCCACCGTGAGGAGCCGTATGTCCTGCCACAGGTCGATGTTGTAGTACCGGGCGCTGCGGACCGGCCCGGTCATCCCATCGGTTTCGTCGCACAGGTAGATGGCCGTGAACCGGGTGGTGTCACCCTCCACGGTGGTCTCCACCACCATGTCCGCTCGACCGAGGTTTCTGGCCGGACGCGCCACCGGGTGGTTCTCGATCTGTACGGCCATCGCCGGTTCGTTCGGCTCGAAGCCCTCCGCCAGCGGCATCCCGTCGAGCGGACACCGAGCCTGGGGCGCCGGTGTCGGACGCGGGCTGGGGCTGGGGGACGGGGTCGGCGAGGACATCTCGGTCGGTTCCGGCGTGGGCTCCGCCGTCGGCGAGTGCGTCGGCGATGGGCTCACGCGGACGGTTGGGGTGGCGACTGCGGTGGTCGTGTCCGCCTGGCCGGACAACATTAAGGCCAGGGCCACGCCTCCGAGGATCGAGGCGGCGACCACGCCCGCCACCAGGGCCGGGAAGCGGCGGACGACGGTCGCAATGCGATGCATGCCGGCATGGTACGGACATGAGCCCATCCGACCATGACCCGATTGACCCATGCGCAACGTCCGGCGACCGGCGAGCGTCTGAAGTGGTCAGAAGGACGGCGGCTATACTCGCCGTCCCGCCCCGATGCATCCCGGAGTCCCGTGAATCGACCTCGCCCTGCGCGCCGCGCCGATCCCCGGTCCGCGGCAGCGGCTCTGCTCTCGTTCCTCTTTCCCGGCATCGGCCAGGCCTACAACGGCCGGGCAGCGCTGGCCTGGCTGCTCGTCCTGCCCGTTGCCCTCTTGGTGGTGCTCGGAATCCTCGTCGTCGCCCTGAACGGCTCCGGCGTGACCGGCCGCCTGCTCGACACCCGCGTCCTCGTCGCGCTCATCGTCCTCGATTTCGCGTTGCTGGGATGGCGCCTCGTTGCCATCGTGCAGGCACACGCCGATCGGGCCCGGCTCACGCTGCGGTCCTGGCCTGGCTGGGTCACGACGGCGCTCGTGGTGGTGACGCTGGGCATGCACGCATTCCCGGCCTGGTACGCGGCCAAGGCCATCGACACCCTTGGTTCGGTGTCACTCGAGGGCGGTGGCGGCCTCTTCGACGATCGAAGCGGGCGGGACATCGACCTGCCCGAGCCGACCTTCGAGCCCGAGATCGGCCTTGGAGAACGGATGACCGTACTCCTCGTCGGCGTGGACTTCGCGCCCGGCAGGGACCATCACCTGACCGACACGATGATGGTGACGACCATCGACCCGGTCACCGGTGAGGGCGCGATGGTCTCGGTTCCCCGCGACCTGTACGGCGTACCCCTCGGCGACGGGCGCACCTACGACGCCAAGCTCAACTCCCTGATGGCACGCGCCGATACCGACCGGGCGACCTATCCACTGGGCGGTCCGGCGACCCTGAAGGCGGCCATCGGCGAGCTGCTCGGGACCCGCATCCACTACTTCGCCGCGATCGACATCGAGGGCATGCGCCAGGTGATCGACACCATCGGCGGCGTGGACATCACCGTCGACCGGGCAGTGAACGATCCCCGCTACATCGACACGTTCACCGGCGAGCGGGGCTTCACGATTCAGCCCGGTCGCCATCATATGGACGGTCGGACGGCAATGGCCTTCATCCGGTCGCGCCAGGGCGAGGGCGACAGCGACTTCACCCGCGCCGAGCGTCAGCAGCAGGTGCTTACCGCCATCGCGGAGAAGCTGACCGCCGGCAACCTGCTCGTCACGCTTCCCGGCCTGCTCGACGCGGTCAAGGACAACGTCTCGACCGACATCCCGTCTGGCCGCATGCCCGCCATCGCGACCGAGGCGCAGGACGCGGACCTGGGCTCGCTCGAACGCGTGGTTCTCGCCCCACCGGAGTACGTCACGCCGGAACCGAACAGCGCGGCCGGTTACATTCTCCACCCGAACTTCGAGGCCATCCGCACCCTGGGCGAGCGGATCTTCGGTGACTCGGCGACGGGCGCTCGGAGGCCCGCGCCCTAGGACGTTCAGCCCATGGTTCGGGCGTCGCCCGCGCCCCTATACTGCCGTGGTTGCCCGGCGCGCAGCCCTTGAGTCGCTGCTGCGCGGATGGGCCGATGGAGGACCTCCTGCACCAGACCAACCTGTACCCGGTCGCCGCGCGGGCGGAGCCGCTGCGCCTCTACGGCCCCATGCGCCGCGTCGCCGATGTCGTCGTTGCCGCGCTCCTGCTGATCCTGCTCGCGCCGATGCTGTTCGCCATCGGTCTTGCGGTCTGGCTGGACTCCGGGTTGCCGATCATCTACCGATGCAACCGCCTGGGCCGTTTCGGCGTACCGATCACCGTGCTGAAGTTCCGCACGATGCGCGACGGCTCGCACCACCACCTCCAGGACCTGCTCGGCACCGACGAGATGCGCGCGCTCGAGTACACGGTGAACCGGAAGCTCCGGGCCGATCCGCGCCGGACCCGGGTCGGGACGTTCCTGCGCAGGACATCGCTGGACGAGCTTCCGCAGCTGGTTAACGTGCTGCGCGGCGAGATGAGCCTCATCGGCCCACGGCCGTACTTCCCGGACGAGCTCCTGGACCGCGCGGAGGCACCGGAGATTCTCAGCGTCCGCCCCGGCATCACCGGCCTGTGGCAGGTGAACGGCCGTTCCGACCGCACCTTCGAAGAGCGGGTCGGCTTCGATCTCGACTACGTCCGCGGGCGCGGCGTGTTTCTCGACGCTCGGATCATTGCCAGCACCGTGCTGGCAGTTTTCAGCGGCCGCGGCGCCTACTGACCTAACCGCGTGCCCCGAGCGCTATGGGAGCGCCAGCTCCTTGATGCGACGAGCGGCGTCACGCGGTCCGATTAAGCGCTCGATCGTCTCGGCATGCTTGGCGAAGTAGGCCCTGCGACCCGTAGGCTTCAGGAGGGCTCGAATCTCCTGTGCGAGATTGGATGGGTCGTCCGCAGTCGGCAACCGGGTCTCGCGCAACTCGGCGTCCGCAGCGCTGAGCCCGCCATCGACGCGGATAAGTATTACGGGCGTACCGGCTGCCAGAGCATCCATTGCAACGGTGGACCGTAATACAACCGTCGCCGCGGACTGCGCCAGGAGTGGCTCGATCGGCTCATTTCGAATGATCCGAACGAACGGGACTTCTCGGACTAGTTTCCTGACCCAACCCCAATCACGGTGGCCGGGATGGAGCTTGATGATCAGTGAGCTGTTCGTTTCGCTGATTCGGATGGCCTCGATTGCAAGCTGGACGACTCGGGCGTTCACTCCAACCGATGTAGGACTCAGGGCCAGGATCACTGTCGCCGACCGAACGGCACCGGACGCCTCGAAGGCCCTCGCCCAGCGAGGATTTCCCGTAACGGTTAGGCGTTCAGGCGGCGTCCCGTGCTCCACGAACCACTTACGCGAACTAATCGACCAGACGGCGATGTGATCTGCGACCGCTGGCACGAGGCCGATCCGCATTTGCGGGAGGCCGTGCTGGACGACGATAGTTCTGATACCTCGCCCGCGCGCCAGCTGAGTGGCAACGCGGCCGAGCCGATGCTGATCACTCGCTAGGACCATCGAGCTTGGCCGGGCCCGGTCAATGGCCCTTGCGAGCGCCGCCGTTTCGGCAACGAGCCATGGCAGTGACCGCTTTACGAACGGGCCAATCACTTCGAGCGCCTGACGCGTGACGTCGCGACCACGGAGGAGCATGGGCGGCGGATCCTTCTCGATCCGGTCAAAGGCGTTCTGCACCGCCGCATCTCCGCTATCAGCGGAGCGGCGCTCGCTAAAGACCGCCTGGAGAGCCTCGGACGGAAGTCCGGCACGTCGACATCGCAGGTGCACTCTGGGATCGCCGGCGACGATCCTCGCTCTCACGCCCAGCTCTCCCACGACGGCCACGACCCCATCCATCATCGATGGGGTCGGTATCTCCAGAAGGGCAAGGACGTCGACGGGCCGGTGGTCGGTGCGCCGGGCGGCTAGGGCCCACAGGGCCGTATTCCGCACGGAACGGTCCAGGCCGACCGCCCTAAGTCGGTCTTTGAGCGGCATTGGCCGGCCTGGTTCACCCATCAGTCGGAGGGCAAGCCGGTGGAGGAGGTAGTACACCTCGGCATGGGTCGCCCACCCGGCCTCGACGTCAGCGATCCGCAGCCGGTCAGCGCCCGTGTCGTCTAGAAACCACAGTTGGCACCAGTGTTCTGCCCAGCGGCGAGCCTCCTCGTACGGACTGGCATCAACGAGGCCCATCCCCACTCTGGTCACAGTCATGCGGGGTGAAGCGCCGCCTGGCACCGCTCGAGAATCATCAGTTTGAGCCGTGCTCCCTCTGGCTGCGGTGGACGGCCTGCGTGGTTCGATTTGTGCCTATGGCGACGAACGTCGCGAGGAGCAACCAGATGAGCGCTCCGAGCCGAACGTTAAAGAAATGCGAATTCGTCATCTCGGTCAACGGGCCCAGGATGGCCGCGGCGGCCAGCATGGTCGCGGGCCATGACCACACCACCGGCGAATAGCCCTTGACGACGCCGGCAGCCCCGGTGAGCAGCACGGCAGCGAGCAGCGTTGCATATGCCGCAACGACTAGGACGCCGTACTCCGACGCAAGCTGAAGGTAGGTGTTGTGCGGATCCGCGACAACTCTTACGGCGTCTCGCTCGAGATCATAACGAACATGGTTCCATTGCCACGCGCCAACGCCGGTGAGCGGGTCCGCTCTCCCCATGGCGCGCGCTTGGCCCCACCAGTGCGATCGGCTACGGACGGGGGAGTACCACGGCTGTTCGTCCGGATTCGTGACGATGTCGACGGTTTCGCCTGGGTCCGTGATGGCCGAGATCGCTCGTTCGCCCTCCGGCGACCACGTCACGGCCGCTAGCCCCACCGCGACAACGACGACGACGATCGCGGTGATCGTGGTGACGCCTTGCCTCGACATCCAGCTCCGGTTCACCAGCAGGGCGAGTCCGGTCACAGGGAGGGCGGCCAGGATCGACATTCGCGTGCCCGTCGCGATCGCGCCGTACACGCCGGCGATGGCAAGCGCCGCTGGCAGGCTTGCTGCTAGGGGGCCCGGCCCGTTCCTCGCCCGAACCATCCCAATCGCGAGTCCCGCGGCGACCACGGCACCGATCATCAATGCGAGTGAGAAGCCGTTGCGGCCGAAGGTGGCTGCCGTAAATCGCGATGCGTCGGTGGCTGTGGAGGTGTAAATCCCGTTGGCCAACAGGGAAAGCAGGCCAACGGTGATGGCGACGGCGAGTCGGCGCCCATCGCCGATATGCGCGGCGACGCCGAAGCCGATCGCTAAGAGAGCGGGCACGCGGGCGAAGTGGACGATGCTTCGCGCGGATCCGTCGATCGGAGCTCCCTGAATCAGGTTCACGGCGGTTACGACAGTCGTTAGGGCCCAGAAGGCGACGGCCCCGCCAATGACCCACCTCTGGGTCCGATCTCGGAACGCCGCGCCGATCTGTTCCCGCGACAGGAGGACGCCCCACGCGATCAAGACGTCCACAACAGAAACCACTGGGGCAGTGTTGTTCGCCAGCTGGTTGGGATCCAGGACCATCTGCGGGACGAGGTTATCCACATTTCCCGGGATGGCGAGAATCGCGAAAGCTAGCGCGGGCAGTCGCCACGGTGGCCTGCGCATCGCCAGAGCTGTGGCAACGACCAGCGCCAGCCCGGCCGCGAGGATGGCTGGTGTCAGCAGAGTCCCTCCATGTGGGGCGACGTCGATCGAAGTGTATCCATCCACGGGCTCGATGCTATTGACCCCTTGGATGGCCGTGTGTCGAGCACGGCCCGGCAGACCCGGTTATCCTCGGCACGCCGCCTGACCATAGTGGACAACGGAGAGAGACTGCTTGCGGATCGCGATCTTAGGGACCCGCGGGGTTCCCGGTAGCTACGGTGGTTTCGAGACCTTCGCCGAGGAGTTTGGCGCGGAACTGGTCTCACGAGGCCACCAGGTGACGGTGTACTGCCGCTCCAAATACGTCCCGCGAGGACTGCGCGAGCACCGCGGCATGCGCCTCGTACGGCTGCCGGCGATCCCGCAGAAGCACACTGAGACGCTTTCGCACACGCTTCTATCGGCGATGCATGCCGCGTTTCGGCGCTATGACATTGTCTACGTCTGCAACAGCGCGAACGCACCGATTTGCTTCCTTCCCTGGCTGCGGGGCCAGACCACGGTGCTGAACGTCGACGGCTTGGAGTGGGAGCGTGAGAAATGGGGTCGAGTGGCGCGGGCGTATTACCGGTTCGCCGCGCGGCTCGCGGCGCGCATGCCGATCGAGGTCGTGACCGACGCTTCGGTAATCCAGGACTACTACCGTCGACGGTTGGGCCGTGACACTCGCTGCTTTGCCTACGGGACGCACTTGTGGGACCACGGGTACGGCAGTGACCGGCTCCAGCGCTACGGTTTGGAACCCGGCAAGTACATTCTCTATGTGAGCCGGATGGAACCCGAGAACAACGCGCTCATGGTCGTGGACGCCTACCGTACAGTCGAGACCGACATTCCGCTGGTGATGGTTGGCGACGCTCCATACGCGCGCATGTACGTCGAACAGGTGAAGCGGCGCGCCGATGCGCGGGTGAAGTTTCTGGGATCCGTCTACGGAGCTGACTACCATGCGCTTGGCGCCAATGCGTACGCGTACATCCAGGCTACCGAGGTTGGAGGAACTCACCCGGCGCTTATAGAGGCCATGGGTCATCGCAGCGCCGTGATCGCGCATGACGTTCCGGAGCATCGCGAGGTCCTGTCCGATGCGGGTGTCTACTTCCGTTACCGTGACGCCGAGGACCTCGGCGAGCAGCTCCGTCGGCTCTTGGCCGATCCAACTTTGGCACTCGGCTATCGGGAGCGGGCAGCGGGACGAGTCAGGGAGCATTACAGTTGGCCAGCTGTCACCGAAGCGTACGTCGAGTACTTTCAGGAACTGCTGACGAACGACGCCGGACGGTGATGGGTCCGTGACGGGGAAGCCCCGTTACCTGCTACTGCATCGCGCCCTCCGGAATGCAGGCGACTATCTGATCCGCGTGCGGGCAACAGAACTCATCCGTGACGCTCGGCCGGCGGCGGACCTTGCGTTTGGCGAGGCATGGCGACCGCTAACGGGTCAATACTCGGATGCGGAGCTTGCGGACTTCGACGCCATCGTGATCTGCGGCGGACCAGGCCTGCAGGGCGCGATGTATCCGCGCCTCTACCCGCTCATGCCGCTGGATCACCTGCGCACGCCGGTTCTGCTGTTATCGATGGGTTCATACTTCTTTCCCGCCGACGCGCGGACAATTTCGTCGATCGAGCTGGACACATCGACGCTTCGGTTCCTGAGGCGTGTTGCGGCACTGGGACTGCCGATCTCTGTGCGCGACGAGTTGTCGGAGCGCCTCGTCCGGCGCCATGGACTCGGTCCTGTCACGATGACCGGCGATGTTGCATGGTATCGGCCTGAGGGTCCGCGCCGAGCACGGTTGCCGGCGGAGATCGATTCCATCAGTTACACCCCACCGGCAAACCCGATCTTCTTCCGGGATGGCCTGGAGGTATTGCACGGCTTGCGCCGCTACCTGCCCGGAGCGCACATCACTGTGGTCTTTCACCGCGATCCGCAGCCGCCGTTCGCGGCAGCAGCCGCAGAAATCGGAGCTGAGACCGTCACGATCGCCGGCTCCGCGGACGGCTTCGAAATACACGACCGCGTTGCGATCCATGTCGGGTACCGCCTGCATGCGCACCTTTATCGGCTCAGCGGAGGCGGCGCGAGTTACCTTCTCGCGGAGGACTCACGCGGGGTTGGAGCTCTGGAAACACTGGGCATGGTGGGGGTTAATCCGTTCACCTCGAGACCCAACATCGCGCAGCGACGGCTATGGGCCTCCCTCCCGCGTCTTGCCAACCCGCGGCGTCCTCTCACGCGGCCGATTGGCGTGGCCGTCTCGAGATGGCTCCGCATGGGGAGTTCGACGGGACCGCTGATCGGCCAGCTCGACTCAGATGTGCGCGATGGGTTCGCGCGGCATCGAGCGGTGTACGAACGCATCAAAGTGACCCGTGCTCGGATGGCCGAAGTGTTGGAGGTCCTGCCGACGTGAGGCCACGCGTTCTCATTGTGATCCCCGCCCGTGGCGGCTCAAAGGCAGTGCCCCGGAAGAACGTGCGAACCCTTGACGGCCGTCCGCTGATCGCACACGCGATCGCCACTGCCGCATCGTCTAATTTTAGGCCGTTCGTGCTCGTCAGCAGCGATGATGACGAGATTCTCGCAATCGCTCGCTCCTTGGGCTGTACTGCGCTCCAGCGCCCGCCGGAGCTGGCAGGCGATGACGTCACGTTGGATCCCGTCGTCGCGCACGCGCTTGATGCCGCTCGCTCCATGACGGGAAAAAGGATCGATATCGTCGTGACTCTGCAGCCCACCTCGCCCCTCCTTAGCGTGGCCACGCTGGATCGTGCGATTGATCGTCTGGACGGCGATCCGGCCCTCGACACGGTTCTGTCCGGCACTGATGACCGCCACCTCAGATGGACGCGCGTGGATGGCGAGCTCAGTCCCCTCTACGACGAACGCGTCAACCGCCAACAACTACCGGAGGCGTATCGCGAGACCGGAGGATTCCTGATCACTCGGGCAAGGCACGTAACGCCGCGGTCGCGCATCGGTAACCGTGTGACGATGGAGGTTTTGAAGGGCGCCGAGGCGATCGACATCGATACGGTGCACGACTTCATGCTGTGCGAGGCTTATCTGAAGCGACGCCGCGTGGCCTTCGTGGTCGCCGGCTACCGGGACATTGGCCTTGGTCACGTGCATAACGCTCTCGCCCTTGCGAGCGAACTGGTCCATCATGAACTCGTCTTCGTGACGCCACGCGGACATGACCTTGCCGCTGATGTCATCGAAGCGCACAACTACCCCGTGGTCCGGCAACGTGCGCCGTCGATCCTCGATGAGCTCGTCACGCTTAGCGTCGATGTCGTCGTCAATGACATTCTCGATACGGAGGAGGCGTACGTGCGGGCGCTGAAAGACGCGGGCCTGACGGTGATCAACTTCGAAGATCTCGGAAACGGCGCGCGACAGGCTGACCTCGTCGTCAATGCTATCTATCCCGAGCGTCGCTTCTTGCCGAACCACTACTTTGGGCCGCGGTACTTCCTTGCCCGCAACGAGTTCGTGGTGGGCGCCACACACTCGATCAGACCGGAAGTGGAGCGCGTCTTGGTAACGTTCGGCGGCACGGATCCGAGCGACCTCACCAAGCACGTCCTTGCTGCAATCGGTCCCTATTGTGCCGAGCGCTCCATAGCGATCGACGTCGTCCTCGGGCGAGGGTATTCACACCCCCGTCCCGCGGCAAGCGACGGCGTGTCCGTCCACCAGGACGTCCGAAACATATCTGAGTACATGCGGCGAGCCGACGTCGCCTTCACCTCGGCCGGACGGACAGTGTTGGAGCTTGCTCTAATCGGTACGCCGTCCATCGTCCTTGCTCAGAATGAGCGTGAGCTGACGCATCTCTTCGCAACCGAGGCGAACGGGTTCCTAAACCTCGGTCTGGGCGCTCGCGTCGAACCTGATGAGTTACGGGCGGCGCTGGCGGACCTGGTCGACAGCGCTATGTCGAGACGGCGGATGCACGAGCTCATGCAGGCTCCCGACCTACGACACGGTCGCCAACGCGTCGTTGCCCTCGTGGAAGATGCAATCATGGGCCGATGAGCCTGACGGCGCTCTTCGCCCAACCGCCCCTCGTCACCGGACAGCCCTACGTCATTGCCGAAGCAGGAGTCAATCACGAGGGCTCGATGGACGTTGCCCGTCGCTTGATCGATGAAGCGGCTGAAGCGGGCGCCAACGCCATCAAGTTCCAGACCTATCGAGCGGAGACGCTCGCTTCTCGTGATAGTCCGGCGTACTGGGATACCGCCAAGGAGCCGACGACAAGCCAGTACGCGCTCTTCAAGCGCCACGAGGGATTCTGGAAGAAGGAATTCGAGCAGCTACGGCTGCACTGCGACGCGGCGGGCATCGAATTCCTCTCGACGCCCTTCGATATTGAATCTGCGACCTTCCTCAACGACCTCATGAGCGTTTTCAAAATCTCGTCGTCGGACCTGACGAACCTCCCGTTCATCGAGGCAATTGCCGGTTTTGGCAAGCCGATCCTCCTTTCAACAGGAGCGTCGCACATTTGGGAGATTGCCGAAGCTGTTGAGCCGATCGAGCGCAGAGGCCTCCCGCTGTGTCTCATGCATTGCATTCTCAACTACCCGGCGTCCGACGAAGCCGCCAATCTCGGGATGCTCCTCGATTTACGGCGCCGATTTCCCGAGGTTGTGCTGGGTTATTCGGACCATACGCTACCCAACCCCGAAATGGATGTGCTCACGACCGCTACGCTCCTGGGGGCCGTCGTTCTCGAGAAGCACTTCACTCACGATAAGTCGCTGCCCGGCAACGACCACTACCACGCCATGGATCGGCTCGACCTCAAACGGTTCCGAGAACAGATGAGCCGCCTGCTCCTGCTCATCGGCTCCTCGACGAAGCGTCCACTCGGGAGCGAGGAGATTAGCCGACGGAATGCGCGCCGGAGCCTCGTCGTGGCGCGCAGCGTAGCCGCCGGATCCATCCTCACGCCGGATGATCTCACTTGGAAGCGGCCCGGAACGGGCATCAGCCCCCGAGAGTTGCCGTCGGTGGTGGGACGCCGGGCACGCAGAGACCTAGCGTTCGACACCATTCTGCAATGGGGCGACCTGGATTGAGGGTCCTTGTCACCGGTGGCGCGGGATTCATAGGATCGGCCGTCACGAGGCGGCTCGCACTGTGGGGACATGAGGTTGTCGTCGTTGACGACCTCTCAACTGGCCGGCGGGATGCGGTGCCATCCGGCGTTGAGTTCATTCAGCTCAACATCACGTCGGAGGGAGCTTCTGACGTCATCCATGGCTGCCGCCCGACACATGTCGTGCATTGCGCAGCGCAAGTGAGCGTCGAGAGGTCGATGACCGACCCAGGCTACGACCGGCTCGCGAACGTAGTCGGCACCTTCAACGTACTTGACGGTGCTCGCCGGGCCGAGGTTCGTCGCTTCGTCTTCCTTTCCAGCGGCGGGGCAGTGTATGGCGAGTGCTCACTCGCCTCTGAGACGGACATGCCGGCACCGCAGAGCTACTACGGCATTCACAAGCTCGCGGCGGAAGGGTACACCGCCGTCAGCGGCCTCTCGTATGCCATCGCGCGGCTGGCGAACGTCTATGGTCCAGGGCAGCGAGACGACTTGGAAGGCGGCGTGGTGGCCATCTTTACACGAGCTGTCGGACGCGGTGATTCCGTTGCGATT
>JAHWJF010000422.1 GCA_019348515.1 Chloroflexota bacterium
CACTCGATCCCGCTCCTAAGAGCACGCTGTAGCTTCCTTGTGCGAGGACTCTAACGAGGTCGGCCCGCACGGCGGGTTCAAGTTGGTCCAGTACGCTCATCGCCTCACCGATTCGGTCGCCGCTGTCGCAATCGTGATGGGGAATGGAGGGCATCCTGACTGTAGCTCTTCGTAGAGGTCCCCGACCGCGGGGTGGGTCTTCACCCAGCAACGCCCGGTAACCGGCGGGATGCGCTGGAGCGGCGCCCGATACCACACGCTCGGTAGTCCGTTCCTGAGTCTCTCCACAGCGCGCCGAACGGCCTCACTCCTGCACCCGGGGTCCGTTCTGGTCCAGCACCACCGACTGTCGCTCAATGGTGAATCGTGCGCCGTGCGCCTGCGGTCCCCCCGACCCACATGCCCTCTGGCGTCGAGTACGAGCAGGCCACCGGGGTGGATCTCACTTGCTAGTGCGAGAGCGCCAACGTTTCGAGGAGGCGTTGACCAGACCTCAATGATCGGTCCACCTGTGTGTCCCCCCTCTGTTGGACCCGGTGGACCACTATTCGGGGGCCCGCCAGGTGCACCTCGACACGTCAGCCGCTGTGGAGTACAAAACAGCAATGGATGACGGCTTCGGTGGTTCTGGTGGATTGAGTGCCAAGGTCGGCGCCCGAGACGAGATGACTCTCGAGTTGGCCAAGAACGCCCTCTCCGCGGTGAGCCCCGAAGAGCTGCCCTTGATCGATTCGGTGGGCTCGGAACTCCTTTGCTCGGTCGACGCCGGCGGAGGCGACGATGGCTCTCTGGGTTTCGGCGGCGCGGAGATAGTGATGTCGACAGCCGTCTTGTTTGTGTCACGAGCGGTCGTAGACATGCTGTTGGACGCCACGAAAAGCGTGATTACGGAGGAAGCCAGCGGCTTCCTCAGACGTCTAGCCAGGTTTATACGGCTACGCCGAGCAGCCCCGGGTGGCGAGGTCACCGAACGGCCGGCGTTATCTCGTGAACACATAGAGCAGGTGCGGGGCTTGGCTTACGAGCGCGCCGTTGCCGTCGGAGTAGATACCACAAGAGCCAGTCTCCTTGCGGACGCCATGGCTGGCTCCTTCTCGACTGCCGGCTGAGGGATGAGAAACGGGCGGGCCGGTGCGATTGGAAAGTCTTCCCAAGGAAAGCACCGCCCGGGTAACCCTCGCCGTCCTCGCCTTTGTCGCGGCTGCGCTCGCGGCCGGGGAGTCGGTCTGGTACACCGTCTACAGCGAGGAGGCAGCTGCAGCGTTGCAACGCTGCGTTAATGCGGCAGTGCAAACGGCGGATCCAGGGGAGCAGCTGCGGTGCCGGCGCGGGAGTGAGAGCGACCGAGTCCTTTGGACGGTGGCTTGGGGCCCCGGGGCGCTCGGGGTTGCCATCGTCGGCGGAGCGGCCGCTTCGTCATGGCGACGACGACATCTCCACCCCGTCCCGCTGAACCGACTGCCAGCGCTGGCGCAGGTTTCCGCTGAGACTGCAGCCGAGGTCGGGTCACGGGGAGCCCTGCCACTCCTCTGGCGGCCTGCTCGGCCCGTAGCGACGGCCCGTGCTGACGGCATCTTATCCCCGTACATCGAGATCGGCCCAGCGCTTCTCGGCCGCAGCCTTACCGCTCCGAGGTTGGCGAAGGCCATTATCCGGCACGAGTATGCTCACCACCGGCTCCAGGACGTTCTGCCATCCCGCGTACTATTAGCGGCCGGCTACGTGGGTCTCGTATTGGTCGCGCTTTTCGTAGCAACGATCTGGGCCGTAGGGTTCTCGACCTCCGTGTCGGCGCTCTTCCGGCTGTTGCTGGTTGTCGGAGTTGTCGCCGCGGCACGCGCGAATGTGCTCCGAGCTCGAGAATTCGATGCCGACCTGTGGGCTGCTGACAAAGATGGCCAGAGTTTGCAGATGGCCTTGGCTGGTGCCGCCGATGCTCCTCGTAGGTTTGAGTGGCTTACGAAGCCCTTCGCCCATCACCCGTCCGCGTCCAGTCGTCAAACGGTGCTCCGGGAACCTTGGCGAACGTACCAACCGAGTGCCCTTGACGCCGGCCTCGCGGGGCTCACCGCCGCGGTGGGTGGACCGGTGTTGTCTCGACTCGCCCGCAACTGGCTCCAGACTGGGGATCCCGCTCTCTATGCCGAGGTCATCGGCTGGGCGATAACCGGCATTGTGCTGGGGGCATGGCTTGGCATGGTCGTCGCCCGAGCGCTAATCGGATTGCCGGACAGGGGCGAGCCGCTCCGTTTGGCTGCATTTTCATGGACGCTTGGAGCATCTGTGCTCGTGGGCGGCGTCGTCTTCTCTCGAGCGCTCTTCGTTCCAGTTCGCCCGCTACCCGGGACCCTGGTAGGGATCTTGGCTCTCGTCGCACTAGCGCTGGGCCTCGTAATTAGCACCTTGTGGCTGCGCGGCTTCATCGAATGGTGGCTGATGGCGCCGGTATTGAGACAAAGCTCGCGCTGGCGTCAACGCGTCCCCATCGTCGCCGGGGCGATGGTGAACGGTCTACTTCTGGGTATCTTGGCCACTTTGGAGTCAAGCGCTCAAGGCCTGGATAGCAACCCGGAAGTGGCCCAAAGCTTAGGGCTCGGACCGTCGGAGCCGCTCACTTTAGTGAGGATGGTCCACTCCATCGCGGGGGAGTGGTTCTCACTAGTTCTAGTTGTGCTCGCCTTTGTCGTGCCCATTGCCCTAGTGATCGCTGTCCGTGGGGAAGAGATGGAGAAAGAGATTCCTTGGCGGCGGATGGCGCTCTTGGGCGTTGTCGGGGTCGCGCTTGCCCTCGTCTCGTTCATTCTGTACCGCGCGGCCTGGAATCCCGTGGTGACAGCCAGCGAAAATGGCTGGTATGCCAGTGTCCTCACTACCTACGCCTCCCAAGCAATTGTGGGTGGCGTTGTCGCAGCCACGGCCGCTGCCATCCCCTTGATCACTGCCCGGGCACAAGTGCCGCTGTCTGCGCTAGTGGCGGCCACCGGGGCGCTTCCGGCTGGTGTCGGCACCTGGCTGATCCTGGGCGGCCCTGTGCAAGCGCTGCCGAGCATCATCCGTGACGTCGCTGTGATCGCGGTACTTGGAGCATTGTTAGGGTCGACTGTGGTGGTCTCTTGGGGGTCACGACTCCGCTCGGGCCAGACGCGGTCGATGGTTAGCCCTATGGTCCCGATCCTCGCTTCTGCGGTATTGGTTTGGCTTGGGGTGTTGGCCACACAGGCGACCCCGTCGAAGGCAGCTGACGAGAGCCGCTACTTTGTCCGTCTGCAGAGCCTCATGATGACAAGCCCTGGGTATTCGCGCCTGGACGCCGGTGCGTGTGCGGGTCCTGTCGATGTCGCGGCCCTCCCCGACCTGATCGCTTTGCGCAGCGAACTCAACGAGCCCTTCACGAAACCCGGCACGGAAGAACTCCGCTCACTCCATGACTCGTTGACCCGAGTGGTCACGGTCTGCATCGATGCAACCAGACGGGCTGCTTCAGCAGAGCGGTCTACACTCGCTCCCATCGCCGTTAAAGAGATTGGGGAAGCCGCTCAAAACTTCGAGACCCGATTCCAGCGCCTTCAGGGACGGGTTCTGGACGAGTAATGTGGCGACATGTAGCCTGCCCGGTAACCGGCGGAGTCGGGCACTCCAACTGCCCCATAACGTACGCCGACGGTGGGCCGACCCCGTGTGGGCACGCTTACCCAGCCGCTCCGGCACGACTGCCCATGAACTTGGCGCCGA
>JAHWJF010000423.1 GCA_019348515.1 Chloroflexota bacterium
GGAGCAATTGGCCGGACTCCGCCATGACAAACCGAATGCTATCGAGGTAGACGAGGACTTCAAGCAAATCCGGTCCTTCGAGCGTTTCAACCGCATCAGCGAGGTCGCAACATTCCCTCAAGGCGGCCATGAGATTCGTTCGAGCTTGGCCGCCGCGCGCCGCGATTCCGTCGGGATTGCTCATCAACTATCAGCCTTTGGGTGACCGCCATTGCTCGTGACCGACCTGACAGGCGGCTCGTTCGTGGTGTGGAACGCCAGTGCTCCTTCGACGAGGGCGGCAGCTTCAAACAATGCTCTCTCCTGACCAGGTATTCCAGCGAGCTGAATTCCGATTGGTAGGTGGTCTCGGTCCAAACTACAGGGCAGGGCAATGACGGGTTGACCGGTCGCGTTGAACGGCATGGTCAGCCGGGTCCAGGCGACGCCCACCGATTCGTCGACGCCGGTATCAGTAACGACCAGCCTGTCCGCTGAGATCGCCGTAGTCGGCAGTGACGGCACCAGTAGGATGTCGATTTGATGCTCCGCGAAGAGCCGCGCTATCGAATCTTTAAATCCCGCTCGGGCCCGCATTGCTTTCAGATAGAGCGTGGCGGAGATGCCCCGCCCGGCGGCGACGCGCAAGCGCAGGTCAGCGCCATACCGCGCAAAACGATCAGGCTCCTCAACCGCCACAGGTTCGTGAACCGCGGCGGTCTCCACGCGGTTGATCAGGAACGCACAGGCTCGCGCCGCGGCCGCGTCTGGCCATGGAGCGTCGACAACTGTCGCACCGAGCGCGGATAGCTTGTCGATCGCGCCGCAGACAGAGGAACGTACTTCCGGCTGGAGCGCATCAAAGAAATACGCGCGGGAAACGCCAATCCGCAGGTGACGAAGATCGACAGCAGCACCATCCAGGTCTTCTAGAGGACCAGCGGAGCCGCGGTTCCGTAAGGCACTCCACATTAGCCTCGTGTCATCGACGGTGCGCGCGATTGGTCCGATGGTATCGAGTGACCACGACAACGGGAAGACGCCGTCGACACCGAGTTGACCAAAGGCGGGTTTGAACCCGGTGACGCCGCAGGCTGCCGCCGGGATGCGGATGCTGCCGCCGGTGTCGGAGCCCATCGCGCCGAAGCAGGCGCCGACCGCCACCGCGGCCGCTGAGCCCCCAGAGCTACCGCCCGGAATACGTTGCGGATGCCATGGATTGCGGGCCGGAGGACTGATCGTGCCTGCGGCGAACTCTTGAGTGGTCGTCTTCCCCAGAATGGTCGCGCCGCCATCGATCAGCGCCTGCACAGACTGGGAGTTCGCGACTGCCGGTGGTGCGTCGTCAAGAGATGCTGAGCCACAGCGCGTCGGCCACCCCGCGACGTCGAAGATGTCCTTGATCCCGACGGGGATTCCATGCAGCGGCCCACGGTCCGTTCCAGCCTCGATCTCTCGTTCCGCTTTTGCAGCGGAGGCAAGGGCGCGCTCGGAGTCGACGCGCACCCAGGCGTGGAGCGACGGCTCGGTTATTTCAATTCGCGAGAGGACCGCGCGTGTGACGTCAACCGGTGACCACGACCGAGCGCGGTAACCGACTCCAATCTCACGGATGCTCGAGCTGAGCAAGGCGCCACCGGATGACATCATTGGCTCGGCTCGACCTCCCATGAAGCGGAAAACACGACGCTCAATGGGGCCAACCTCAGGTTGACGGCATCTAGCACTGCCTCGGCATCGACAATCTCGCGCACGTAACCACGAACAGCGGCTTCTTCACACCGCGGATCAACCTGCCGTGCTCGAATGAGAAACGATTGCACTTCTTCCGGCGAAGCCTCGAACAGCTTTGGTTCCATTGCCATCTTTGCCACCTTTGCCACCTTTGCCACCTTCGGCAGCAACTATTAGGAGTTGGTACCGGTGTTCATGGAAGGCACATCCGATCCCTGGTCACCAGTCAGCACAAAAGCTGCGAGAAGGTTAACCGTGTACTGCAGGTCGGTTTCATCAACGGTCTCGATTGGCGAGTGGGTATATCGAGTGGGGTAGGTAACGAGGGCGGTCTCAACCCCTCGCCGTATCAACGCCGCTCCATCGCTCCCATAGTTCTGAAAGACCGCGCGCTGAACGGGTATCTCCTCGGCTTTGGCGATGCCAAGCAGCTTGTCGGTCAAGCGGCGAGAGTAATGGCAGCTGGCGTCCTGGTAGACGATGATCGGGCCGGCTCCCAGTCGCGATGGAAAGTCTCGTTTATCGGGACCCGGTATGTCGCCGGTAAGACCGACGTCGAGCGCAATCGCACAGTCGAAGGAAATCTCATCGGCGAGGCTTGCCGCTCCCAGTAGGCCATTTTCCTCCTGGACCGTCGAGGCTAACCAGACTTCGTATCCGAGGTCGTCGCGGCCAGCAAGCAGCTCACCGGCGGCCGTGGCAATGGCTAACGCGGCGCGGTCGTCCATAGCTTTTCCGGTGATGTTGCGCCCAATGCGGCGGGTTTCGGGGTTCCAGATCACCCGGGCGCCCGGTCCGATACCGAGTGACTCCACATCGTCCCGCGATCGAACGCCGATATCGACGAACCAGTCATTCCACTCGAACTGGTCCTTCTGACTGTTTTGACCTCCGACAACGTGACCGCTGGCTGTGGCGAAGATGCCGGGAACGTTGCCACTCGAGGAGACCACGAGTGCCGGTTGATTCAGCGGTGTGAACCAGCGGGGTGGTTTCCCCAGCTGATCTCTGTAGTACGGCCACAAGTGCAAGAATCCATCATCGGTAACACTTTTCACCATGAGACAAATTTCATCGGCGTGAGCGACCAGGACCAGGAGCGGGCCGCTGCCGCCTACGCGGGCCAGGATATTGTTCACCCGAGTGCGACGCACGTCTGTGGCGAACCCGGACCAGCGCCGCTCCAGCCAGTCCTGGACCGCGTCTTCGTGGCCGGTTGGACCCGCGAGCTCACTCAGTTCTTTTACCAACGCGAACACGCTTCGGACCTCCGGACCACGGCTACATACGAGAGGATCGCGCCGAGCATACGTCCAAGGCTGGCTGACCGCAACAGCTAACGCGGACTCAGCGCAATCGCGAATTCCGTGAGCGGTGCGAAATCGGCTCAAGGGAGACCTCTTCGACAAACTCCACGCTTGCGGATAAGAAAGCTTATCCGCAAACATGAATTTGGCACGGCCCCTTTCAGTAGTCAGGCGTCGATGGAGACAATCAGCGGCTCTTGCGGCGGCGGCGCGCCGGCGTCCCCGAGTCGCCTGACCGGTGACCGGAGCCCGTTGAGATACGCGCTTGCCGGCATTGCCCGCCGCGCCGCAGGCTCCACGGTGACGAGCTCGAGCGCGCCCTCGCCACAGGCCACGATCAGCCGTTTTCGCGAAGGAATGACCGATCCCGGATCGTGTTCGCGGGTCTCGACAGTCGCGATTCTGGTTTCGTGCATCTGGATTGGCGTGCCATTGATGGTGGTCCAGGCGCGCGGCCATGGCCACATCGCGCGCACGTGCCGCTCGATTTCAAGGCTCGAACGCGTCCAATCGATCCACCCGTCGGCTTTAGTCAGGGTCCGAGTCAGGCTCGCTGAATGTTTCGACTGCGGAGTGTCAATGAGCTCCCCGGCTACCCACCGTGGGATATCTCGCACCGCTTGGCCAGCACCAAGGGTTGCCAATCGCGCGCCCAAGGACTCGGTGGTGTCATACGCCGCTAAGTGTGCTGGCTCGATCGAAC
>JAHWJF010000424.1 GCA_019348515.1 Chloroflexota bacterium
GGACCAATCAACCACAGCTCACATAGCGGGTGGACCGATCATCGGGGTCCGGTCAGGTGCAACGCGCCAACCTGACGGCCGCTTCGCTCGGCGAGGGTATGACCTGGGACGCCTTCACGGCGGCGTGCGACTGATTGCAGCAAGGTCTTGCTGCAGATTGGCGCGTCGGCGCCCGCGATCTTCTTGCGTACTGCGCAATGCCTCACTACGGTCATATCCGACTAGCCATCGCCGATGGTCGAGGAAGCGATGCACATCGAGGTCCAGTTCACCGCAGACGCGTTCCTCGCTGCCCTCCTCGCGCGCCTACGCGACACGCCGGTCGTGGTGCCGAACATCTTCGATTTCCTGCAGCACGGTCCTTGTGTTGTCGATCGTTTGGTCCTAGGCGAGCCGTCGTTGACCAAATTGCCCGCTGCGCCACATCTATTTCAGGTCGAGGACGGGGCCGTTTCCTCGCTCCACGTGCCCGGCTTCGGCGTAATCCTGCCTGTGGAGGTGCGGATCGCCACCGTGGCCGCGGTCAAGGCAGGCGGTGATGCCGGCCCAGCGGAGCATGTGGCGGCCCCGACGGTCAACATCACCTTCCGCCTTAGCGCACAGATGGTCTTTCCGGAAAAGGCGTTCTATTCGGAGTTACAGGACCCGCCGTACGCCGTGTTCTCGCTTAAGTACGAGGGTAAGGACCTTGCGCTGCCCGACGCCATCGAGGGCGATGTAAACGCCCGCCTTACCCGCCTGGGACGGGACACGGTGCTCCCAGTTCGGGGTCTGGCGAGTCTCCTCACAATGCCTGCGCCGCTGCAGAACGTCGGCTTGGCGGGTAAGGCCGACCTCAGCGCGGTATGCCTTCGCCTCGAGGTCGTCGACATCCCGCACGGGGCCACGGCCCGCTGGGAGGACTTTTTCGCAGGGAACTTCATCGTTCGCCTGGCGGGACGCGAGTGGGCGCTGTTCATCGATGGTGCGCTGCTGGCCTTGGCGGCCCAGACCAAGGTCGCCCCGCACGTGTCCAAGACGCCGGACAAGTTCCGGCTCAGCGCTGGCCCGTCTGCGCATTGGGGATTCGTCCACCCGGGAGCAAAGGGCTACGGCGGATTCGGCATCGTGACGACGTTTGAAGGGAACGCAATCGACGCCTGCCCGCAGTTCGGGATTAACATCGGCGTCGACGTGCGCATCGATGTCGGGTTCCGCTTGGGCGACGTCGACGGGAGTGCGGTTATCGATAGTCGGACGCGCGTCACGTGGGACTTGACGGACTCCGACGTCCTCTGGTGCGGACTCGCCATTGGCGTCGTCTGGGGGTCGGTCATCGGCATCTTCGGCGGCCCGGTCGGGCTGATCATCGGTGCGGTCGCGGGCGCTCTGCTCGGGCCGATCATCGTCGCTATCGTCTCCGACGAGATCGACGCCCCACAGGAATTTGACATTGCATCGCGGTTGGGCGACCACTGCACCAAGCTCGAGACCGATCCGGACGAGTCGATCGAGGCGGTCTGCCTTGAACCGATCGAGATCCCGAATGGGGCACTGCTGGACGGGCTCACGCCGTCGGCGATGCTCACCGATCCATCTGGGCTGACGCTGGTGGGTGGGATGCCCCCGCTCCCGCCCGTCGGCGACCTGAAGACGCAGGTTACGGGCGGCTTCTACACCAGCAGCGGGAACTGCAGCACGCTCGGCCTGGGCATCACGACACATCCGGGCAAGATCGCAGCGTGGAGCCAGATCATCCGAGCGGACGGGACAGCGTACGCGGAGCCGTCTCGGATCGCTATGGCCGCACGTCTGCAGGATGACCCGCAAGCGGTCTGGCGCCTAAGCCCCCCTTCGCACTCGCAGCCATGGCTCGCCGCAGTCACCGTCTCGTGGGGGCACGGCAACATGGAGGCGTATCGCCAAGATCCATACCCTCTGCAAGCGATAGTCCTCTCAAGCCGCGGTGCCCGCTGGGTGGTCGGTGGCGAGGTCCCGCCCGATCCGGACACGACGATGACGCCGGAGGAGAAGCTGGACCTCATCAACCAGTGCAACGCGAAGTCGGACGGGTTCTGGAACGCCACCGGCCGCTTCAAACCTGATTGGCATGTCAACCCGCCGTGGGAGCGCGAACGCGGTCGTGACGTGATCTACGACTGGCGGATCCTCGTGCGCGGCCTGTCCGCCGAGGAGCGCGTGACCGTCCTGATCGGCGATTCGCCGGTCATGCACGCGGCCGCCAGCGCGCGCGGGATCGCCGTCATCGAGCTCGTCGTCCCCGGTGAGGGCGGGGAGGCGGTCGCAATCGAGCGTCAGGGCCGACAAGGCGAGGGGATCGGCGAGCAGCGGATGGCTGTGGAACAGGCGCTGATGTCGCACGAGCGCTCTTTCTCAACGACCGTGGGGGCCTCGGACCTCCGCCTGATGCAGGTCGACGGCAAGCCGTTCGCACTCGTATCGGGTGGGGATGGCGCCTCGCTCTACGCCGTCGGCCAGTCTCGCCGGGGGCCGCTGCTGCGAGTCACCGGTGAGCCGGTCACGACGACCGCTGTGGCGGGTCGGGAGGTGCTTTTGGGCGGCCCCGACGGGCTCACGCGATTGACGCTGTCAGCTCGGAGCCGGCCGAGGGCAGAGCGGGTCTCGCGAGAGCCCGTCAGGGAGCTGCGCATGGACGGCGGTGAGCTGCGGATCGTCACGGCCAGCGATAACCCCCTCGCGGCGCAGCGGCTCTCGCGGCTGTTCCGAACCGCACCCGAGCGGCGCGTACCCGTGCCCGTCCGAAGGCCTTCCGCGCGCAGCTCCCTATCGGGCGTCTGGATCGGGCGGCGTGGCCCCGACGCGCGGTTCCTGCGGCTCAACCACGAGCGGGCGAGCCTTGACGTCTATGCACTTACCGGGCGCGGGCTCATGTGAGACTCGTAAGGGAGCGAAGATGTCGCCGAACATGGCTCCGTGGAGGCGCACGTCCTGGCTGCGGATGATTCGATCACTGCTCGTTGTTAGTTGAAACGCGGCCCAAACCGCTGCGAGCGGTGTTGTCGGGTAGACGTTCGAGGCAGAGCGCACGACATTCCGGTGCTCCACTTCGGGATGAACGATACCTACTTGGCGGCGACCCCCGCGGAGTGCTTCGTGGTCGACTTACCTGAGCTCACATTCGTCCCGCGGCGAGGACGACGATGTAGCGGCTTTTGCTCCGGAAAGCCTCCGGATCCTCATTGTGGGTCCTCAGCACGTCGAGCAAGTGCTCGCGGGCTTGTTCGGACCGAATTGCTGGAGCACTTGCAGTCCCGTGACCGCCATCGGTTGACTCTCCATCTCAGCGTCGAGATAGTCCTCCGGAGTAGTGGCGGTGAATGTCAGCTCGTGCGGCCCTTCGAGGTCCGTGGCCATCCCGTGCGGGAGTAAGAGCACGGCCAGCGCAGACTCGTCGTGCCACGCGAAACCAGGAGGGTGGGCGGTGCGCCCACTGCGCTACGCACCAGTGACCTGGGAAAACAGAGACAGCGTCGGCGTCCTTCCTGGTCGGCGTCGGACTCATCTGGGTAGTGCTTGCTGTCCGCCTGTTCACAGGAGAGAGACCGGATGGGCGACCCACGTCTCGTCGGGGGGGATCTCTTTTTCATGCGTGGCCCGTGGAGGGAGGGTGTCGAAGGCGTCACGCTGGGCCGCTCGACTCCGGCACCAGCGGGGCGCTCGGTAACGCAAACCTTCGGCCGGCGAGTACCACTCG
>JAHWJF010000425.1 GCA_019348515.1 Chloroflexota bacterium
CGCCAGCGCCGGCGTGCTCGCTGGGCCGTCGGCCACGCCCATTGCAGCCACTTCTGGTGCGGCGGCGGCCAGCCCGGCTGCGTTGGCAACCCCCGTGGTCGTCATCAGCGCCACCCCGGTCACCGTGACGCCGGGCGCGGCCACGCCGGCCTCATAGTCGCGCAGGCCGAGCTCATTGCTCCCGCTAGCTGTTTTCGGCTGCCAAAGCACCGCGGTCCATTGGATCCACCGGGTCTCATTCGTTGTTCAGCTATCGACCGTGGGGAACTATGCCTTACGCACCGCGCCGTCTCGTCCGCTCGCGTTGAGGATGGTTAACAGGTGAGGACACCGAACGCCTCTCGCGCCTCAGCCATCCCCCGCCGGTACAGGCTCACCCCTGCACGCGGTGAGGCCACCATCCGCGGCGTTACTTCGGGCCAGGTTGTGTCTTCGCCAGGGTCCATCCCCAGCCGGGCGCCCTTACGTGATGTGCGCCCCACGCATATTGACGTACACCGCGTAGATCGACTGGCTGGCGCCGATCATCAGCCGGTTGCGCTTGGGACCACCGAAGACGAGGTTGGAGGTCGTCTCCGGCAGGCGGATGTGTCCGATCCGCTGACCCTCCGGTGTGAAGACGTGCACACCGTCAAAGCCGTAGCCGAACCAGCCGCCCGAGGCCCAGATGTTGCCGTCAATGTCGGCGCGCACGGCATCCGGCCCCACCTGCTCGCCGTCCACCATGATGTCGGTGAATACCCGGCCGTTCGCTAGGCGGGCTTCATCGACTATGTCGAACACCTTGATGTCGCGTGCCCCAGCGCCGGTGTCGACGATGTAGAGCTTCTGGTAGTCGTGGGAGAAACACAGACCGTTGGGTGCCTCGAGTTCGTCAGTGACGCGAGCGATCTTACCGTCCGGGTCGATGCGATAGACCACGTTCGGTTGGTAGATCTCGCCGGGGTTGCCCTCGTAGCCCCCAACGTGGGGCGTACCGTGAGGCGGGTCGGTGAAAAAGATGCTCCCGTTGGGGTGGACGACGGCACCGTTGGGCGAATTGAAGGGCTTGCCCTCGAACTGGCTGGCCAGCACGGTGGTCGAGCCGTCGTGCTCGTAACGCACCACCTGCCGGTTGCCGTGCTGGCAGGAGATCTGGCGACCCTCCCAATCGACGGTATTGCCATTGCTGTTGCCCGACGGGATGCGGAAGACGCTGACGAAGCCGTTGTCCTCCAGCCAGCGGAGCTGAACGTTGTTGGGGATGTCACTCCAGAGCAGGAAGCGGCCCACCCCGTTCCAAGCCGGCCCCTCCAGCCATAGCCCACCAGTCCAGAGGCGCTGGATGGCCGAGTTGCCCTGACGATACTGGTCGAACGCTGGGGTGACGGAGACGATATCCGAGTCCGGATAGTGCACCGGCGGTGCATCCGGGCCGTAGTCGCGGTCCTCCTGGGCGAAGGTGGCAATAGGCGCCAGGGCGGCCGCGCCGGCCACGGCTGCCGCCGCCTTGAAGACCGTGCGCCGTCCCACTGAGGCGCCATGCTGGCGATCGAGCAATGGGTGCGTCGTGCCTGATTCCTCCATTCCGCTGCGAATGGGTCTCTCTGGGCTCCGGCGCCAACCGGAACCCAGCGGCCGCCCCGTTGCGGCTGCGACGCGGCATCATAGCCGCCTGGTGTCCAGCCTGAAAGACCTGGCCCCACGCGGTCCCCTCAAGTGGAGACGGGCTTTGTCGCACGCGGCCGGGTGCGTCGGATCGCTTCGAACGCCTGAGGGAGATACGGCCGCCGCCATCGCCGTCCGCGATCGGCTCATCAGGCGGGGCTGGATCAGCGGCGATACCCCCGGAAAAATCCCTCCTTCCCTCGCGCCGCCGTTGCGCACATTACAGCGGCGCACTGCCGTCTGGAGAGTCATGCTGAAGGCCGATGGTCATGTCGATCGCCACCGGACAGCATCATCAGGGGCATGGAGGGATCAGCGTGGATCCACGCACGTTCGACAGGATGATCCAGTGGCTGTCGCAGACGCGCTCCCGGCGCTCTTTGGTGTGCGGCTCGCTCGGCGCCGCGGTGCTGGCGGCGCTCAGCCTGGGCAACGAGGCCAAGACGAAAAAGAAGGGCCGCAAAGACGGCACGGCCAAGGCGGAGGCGTGTATCGCGACCGGCAAGCGATGTCCCGCCCCGAAACCCCGGGGGCGGACGGGGCCGAACCGGAAGCCGAAGACGCTCGGCTGCGATCAGTGCTGCCAGGACTTCTCCGTCGCCTACACGAACCAGAAGGGCAAGACGGTCCGCAAGTGCGACTGCAAACCGCTGGGACAACCGAGCACCACGAATCAGCAGTGGCAGTGCTGCTCCGGGCTGAGCGGCGGCAGCCAGTGCGTTAGTTCTCCTGGGACAACGGAGGCGGTAGGTCCGCCAGCGCAGCCACCACCACCTGCGCCAACCTGCACGGACGTGATTCAGAACGGGAACGAGACCGACATCGACTGCGGCGGCGGCACGTGCCCGCGCTGTGGATACTCCGCTCGCTGCGCCACACGCCACAACTGCATTGGCGCCTTGTGTTTTGAGAGAAGGTGCGAAGAGTGCGGTCCCGTCAGCACTGTAGGCGGCTGTGAGGCTGGGTGCATCTGTGACCAGTCGGCGGCCACCGGTCGCCGGGTCTGCGATCAGCTCGCGGGGTCAGGTCAAGTCGAGGCTTGCACAGACTGTGGGCCGGGCGAAACCTGCGTCGCGCTCGCAACGACACCTCCGTCGTTCGGCTGCTACCCGCGCTGCTAAGTGCAACACGTCTGCAGTGGCAAGTCGACGAACGGCGATGCAACGTCGCTAGAGCGGGAAGTGGAATGCACCGAGGGCCGGCGATGGTGCCGACCCTCGGCGTGAGCGTGGATATGGCACGATGGATCGACCGTTTCGACATGTTTTCTGAGCATGAAACGAACCTCCCGAGACCTGACCCTGAGGGTCTCAGAGAGTTCTCCGGTGCCCTTCACCATCACACGTGCCTCATTCGACGCGTTATTTGCCCCGCTACGGAAAATGAGGCCGCCAACAGACCCACCGGCCTGCGCTCCGCGAACGCCTCACCGCGCTCTCCGATCAACGATGAGGGCCCGCTTCTGGCAGGGCTGATCCAGCAGCGGCCCTGGGCTGCGGCTCGGGGCCGTTGCTCGTGTTTAGGTGATCAGCGATGATGCCGTCTTCTGACCGCGATGGGGCGGTCAGGTCGTCTCGACAGGAAGGAGTGCGTCATGTATCGATTCTTGGCCCTCGTCTCGGTTGCCGCTATTGCTGGTGTGGTCGCCCTTGGCGGCGCGACCACGCGCACGGACGCTCAGGAAGGCACACCCCAACCCGTGGCCGGCCACTCGATCATTGGCGCGTGGCTGCTCGACGTGGATACCGAGGACCCGGTCAACCCGCCGTCCCTGGCCATCTTCCACGATGACGGCACCTACCTCCAGGCCGACTCGGATGGGAGTAACGGGATCGGTGTGTGGGAAGTGACGGGGGCGAACAGCGCGACGCTGACAGCCCTCTTCTATGGCCAGGACGAGGCGGGAGAATTTGCCGGGGCCGTCCAGCTGCGGGCGACGATCGCCATTGACGAGGCTGGTGATTCGTTGACGGCGGAGTACACGCTCGAATTCATCGACCCGGCCGGTGCGAGCTCCGGCGAGATCGGGCCAGGGGCGGCGACGGCCGAGCGGATTACCGTTGAT
>JAHWJF010000426.1:0-2241 GCA_019348515.1 Chloroflexota bacterium
CGTGCCTCCGTCCTGCCCATTCGGTACCGCGACGCGGCGTTCATGAGACTGCCGTAAGAGCGTGTTTCAAAACCCAGCTGGAGATGGCATGATGGCTCACCATGAGCGAACCACTTGTCCCCGACGTCCTCTGGGAGGCGATCGAGCCGCTCCTCCCGAAGGAGCTTCCGCTGCCCCAGGGCGGTCGCCCGCGCATTCCTGACCGAGCAGTCCTCTCCGGCATCGTCTTCGTCCTGCGGACCGGCTGCCCATGGCGGCTGCTGCCGAAGGATCTCGGCTGCGGAAGCGGCACGACCTGCTGGCGCCGGCTGCGCGACTGGCAGAAAGCGGGTGTGTGGGAGCAGCTGCACACGAAGTTGCTCAACTGGCTGGGTGACGAGGCGACTGTCGACTGGTCACGAGCAAGCGTCGATTCCCTGAGTGTACGGGCAAAAAGGGGGGCGAGCAGACCGGCCCGAACCCGACCGACCGTGGCAAGGCCGGCTCCAAATACCACCTGGTCGTCGACCGCAATGGCATCCCGCTCGCCGTTCTCCTCTCGGCGGCCAATACGCACGACTCGACCCAGTTACTTCCCTTGGTCGATTCCATCCCCCCGGTCATCGGTCCTCGTGGTCGGCCGGGTCGGCCCCGGAAGCGCCCAGCCAAGCTGCACGCCGACAAGGCGTACGACGCCTCGCCCCTGCGGCGTGCACTCCGGATCCGCGGCATCGTTCCCCGGATCGCGCGGCGTGGGGTCGATTCCAGCGAGCGGCTGGGCCAGCACCGGTGGGTGGTGGAGCGGAGCTTGTCGTGGCTGCTGGGTTGCCGCCGATTAGGTGTGCGCTACGAACGGCGGGCGGATCTGCTCCAGGGCCTACTCCAACTGGCCTGCGCCCTGATCTGCCTCCGATTCCTCGGGCCTGACGACGGCTTATGAGCATTTCGGCGGCGGGCCTGAGGTGTACCATGGGAGCTGGTACCGCGACGCGCCGTGCGCCTCATGACCCACGGCGAAGGGAGCGCAATGGCTACGTTCGTCTTGGTCCACGGCGGTTGGGGTGGAGGCAGCGAGTGGACGCCGATCGCCCGGCGGCTGTGGGCTACCGGACACGAGACCTACACGCCGACTCTAACCGGTCTGGGGGAGCGTGCCCACCTCGCTGGCCCCAACACGGATCTAGCCACCCACGTCCAAGATGTCGTCGCGGTGCTTGAGTGCGAGGACCTGCGCGACGTCATTCTCCTCGGCCACAGCTCCGGCTCGATGGTCGTCACCAGCGTGGCCGAGCGAGTCCCAGAGCGCCTGGCTCGCCTCGTGTACCTCGACACGATCATCCCTGCCGACGGCCAGTCCTGGTTCGACCTGATCGGCGAGGCGGCTACCGACTTCCTGCTCGAGCTCGCCCAGAACCGCGGCGACGGCTGGCGCATTCCTTTCCCGTTTGCCCCGCCGGATGCCGACCGTCTGCCGTGCCACCCGCTGGCAAGTGTCACCAAGCCCCTCGCGATCCGCAATCCAGTGGCGACGACGCTGCCGCGCACTTTTGTCTTCTCCACGGGCAAGGGAGACGACTGGTTCCATGGCATCGGCGGCAAGATCGCAGAGGCGGCGCGCAAGGCGCGCACGGCCGGGTGGGACTACCGGGAGCTACCGACCGGGCATCACCCACACCGGGAGCGGCCCGAGGAGTTCACCGCTCTGCTCCTGCAGCTGGTCTAGAGCACCGGCGCCGTCGCACGGGTTCTTGTGGCGTGGAGTGCGAAGCACCGCCCGCCCGGCGGGATGTGCGTCAACCGGTCGCCTTCGCCCCACTGCTGGACGGATGAATGGTTTTGAAACACGCTCTTATTTCCCGTCGCCGTCGCGCGGACGTTTGTCGATCGCCTGCGGGATATCCGCATTATCCGTAAGCGGGACCAAGTGTCAGGAGGCGACTTCACTCTATGCCAAAACTATGATGACAACGTCGCGGTCCGGCGCTTTGCGTCGGCATCTAGGTCAAGCGAAGAGCCTAGCAAGTCTCACCTGCCAGGCTCTTTTCACTCCGGGGCGGTGAAGTGCGCGTCCGCAGCGGCACGCCCCGATCGGAGCGCCTGGCTGGTTCGACGGACACTCGTCTACCCGGACGGTGTGGCCTCCGCCATTTCGCCCATCTCGCCCTCCGCTACCGGCACCATGATGTGCTCGTAGGGGGTTCCCGCCCACATGATGAATGGCCCACCGGAGGCGTGATCGGTCGAGAAGACGGTCTGGTCGAG
>JAHWJF010000426.1:2341-3705 GCA_019348515.1 Chloroflexota bacterium
ACATGATGAATGGCCCACCGGAGGCGTGATCGGTCGAGAAGACGGTCTGGTCGAGGTCCCCCGGCAGGAGGAGCATGACGTGCGGCGGGTCGACCAACCAGTCCTCCCCCGCGGCCGGTTCCGTGGCGAAGGGATCGGTGTTGCTGGCAGCACTTTCACCCTGCAGCATGTAGGCGATCCCCGGCCCCGTAATCTGCGGCTCTTCGCCAGCAACGTACGCCTGCAACCAATTCATCCACATGGCGTCCACGCACATGGGATCATCGGTCGGGGTGCCGGGCGTGTTGGGCAAACAGGACCAGCCGTTGGTGCCTTCGCGCAGCACGACGAAGTTGCCGGCGTCATCCGTTTCCCAATCGAGGATCGTCGCCTCGGCGGAGATGGCCGACGGGGCGGCACTCATCGCATTCTCGATCTTCGCCTCGGTGTCCGCGTCATCCTGACTGGCGACGGGCGCAGAACGGGCCAGCCCGAAGGCGACGGTTCCTGCCACCACCACCAGAAGTAGCACTACTTTCGGCGTACTTTTTCGCAGCATCGGGGTGCATCCTTTCACGTCTGGACTGTCTATTTGGTTGGGGAGATGGCCGCCCCCGGGGCTGAAGAGACTGTCGTCGTTCGATGGCGTCTCCTTTCGTTACCTGCCGGCCTCGCGCAACCCCAATCCACCGGTGCCCGCACCACACGGGCATGGGGCTGAGTCGCACCCTACACCGAGGCCCACTCCCGCGCATCCGTACTTTGTACGGATTTCTGCCGCCCTCGTGGTTGTCGGCAGTCGCTATGGCGTCGGTGGTGCCGCACCAAATGGGTGGCGAGGATGAGTGCCTAGCTGCCAACCTCGTAGGACAACTCCCCTGGGTGCTCCGCTCTGAGATAGCGGCTGAAGGACAGATCAATGGAGCGGACCTGCGCCAAGCGTTCGCCTCGGGTTGGTTGCAATGCGTCATTGACGCTCGCTTCAACCTCGGCGCTCCCCGCGGCCACCACGGCGGTCAAGGCCTCCTCCTGCATGCTGCCGAGATCGGCGGACTCCAAGGCCCGCTGCGCCGCGAGCACACGACTCGCCTTGACCACGCCATAGCCACGCGTGTCATCCCAGGACGTGCCAGCCGCCACTGCGGCGAGCAGCGCCTCCTCCTGGAGGCTGCCGAGGTCGCCGCTCTGCAACGCCTGCTGCGCAGCCACGACCCGGCGGGCCTCGACCGCTGATGTCGGCGCCATGGCAAGGGCGTGGTCCTTCTCCTGGGCTCCGACCGGCGCGACCAGAACGACGCTGAGCGCTGCGGCGATACCGAGCATTGTTGTTCGGGAACGATGGATCGTGGACATCTGATGGTCCTTTCTGTACGGCTTCGCTCCAA
>JAHWJF010000427.1 GCA_019348515.1 Chloroflexota bacterium
TGTCTATTGTGAGAATCGGCCGGTAGTCCCCGGCCAACGGCGGTGTCGTTGCCATCGATGGCCTGCATATAAATCAGATACCTCGCATCAAGACTGAAGCCAAGCCAGTGTACCCGGTGTGCATAGAGGGCCGAAATGACCGTTGCCTGCCTCAAGACTCGTTCGCTCTCGCTGCTGCCGATCGCATTCCCTGGTGATATTCTCCGGGGTAGAGCGGCGCGGGCGGCGACGAGACTGAAGAGGAAAGCCACCATGCTCTGGCAACCGCCGAGTGGGAAAAACGTGCTGTGGCAGGAGATGCTCAGACATCAGCTACTTGGAAGCGTTGGCGCAAGACCCTGTTGTCATTGTCCCGGTTGGATCGGTCGAGCAACATGGTCCCCACTGTCCCCAGGACGTGGATATCAGCGTCCCATATCACCTGGCTATTCGAGCAGCTGAATTGGTTGCCGAGTTCCCCGTGATCGTCGCTCCGCCTATTACCTTCGGTTTCACACACTACAACATGGGTGAGATTGGGACAATCACCCTCTCGCTCGAGACGTTTGTCGACGTCTTGTGTGATGTTTCGCGGTCGATCTGGGCGAATGGGTTCCACAGGGTAATTCTGCTCAATGGGCACGGTGGCAACGAACAGCCAACTTGGGCCGCGGCCGTCAAGCTCGCTGAGGAGGATATCTGGCCGTTGGCTCTGACTTACTGGAACATGGCGAACGACGAGCTCAAAGCGTGGAGCGATTCCGACGAGGGCAGCATAGGACACGGCGGAGAGTGCGAAACGAGTCTCCAACTCTATCTGAGGCCGGCGCTGGTCGACATGTCGCGGGCGGTCAAGGACGACTGGCGGCTCAAGTTCAGCGACGAGGTTCGGCGTTATGCCAAGTTTCCGGAACGGCGCCGCGAAATGGCGCATGGAGTGATGGGTGATCCGTTTGTCGCCTCCGTGGAGAAGGGAGAGCGGCTCTTTTCGGTGCTTCTCGAGCGGCTCACCGCACTCTGCCGCGAGTACCATGAAATCGAGCCGCCCAGGTATCGGGAGTTTGGAAGTCATTGCTCATAGAAAAGGCGGGCTCCCATGGGTGATGGCAGCCTCAATGCGAGTGCGAAGGCTGACGAACCGATGGTTCCACCAACCATCATCGGGAACTGGAACGAAACGTAGGCTGCGGCTCTCCGCACCCGTAGATTCGATCTCAATCAGGACATAGCGATCAGGCAGCACGGTGGCCGCCCGCTCCGGCCACTCGACGATCGTGGCGCCCTTCGCGGGGCCGGCGAAGTCATCGAATCCAATCGACGCGAGATCGTCCGCCCCCTGAAGACGATATAAGTCAAGGTGATACAGGCGTGTGACGGGTGCTCCTGGTCCCGTGTCGTACTCATTGACGAGCGAGAACGACGGGCTCGCAACCACCGCGTCAATCCCGAGCGCCTCGGCGATGCCCTTGGCTAACGTCGTCTTGCCGGCGCCGAGATCACCGTGTAGCAGCAATATATCTCCGTCGTGGAGCCACCCGGCGAGCGCCATGCCAACGGAGGTGGTTTCTTCGGGACTCCCCGAAACGATCTGAAACGACTCGGAGGTCATAGTGTACAGGGGCGAGATGCCGCCAGATTCAGACGCCAGTGGTCGAGGGTGAATGGCGGATCGTCCGTGGCTGCCATTTCGGTGATGTCTGACATGAACGTGTCCCCAGCCCCGGTTTCCGGCAGGGGAAGGCTCTCTAGGACTCTGTTGCCAGACTTAGGCCGCGGGGCAGAGACTCGGTGGTAGATCGCGGCATCCCATTCCGCCGGTGACTCCCGCGAAACTCTCGTCACGATGATGGAGGCTCTGCGCGGCCAGAGGGCACGAGCGCCGGGTTCGCATCCGGCGGCAGAGCGACCGCCGGCGCCCACTGCGGGGGTGAGATAAACGGTGGACTGGAGTCGAACTCGATGCGGACACTCGATACAGCGGGCTCTGCCCCGGAGAGATCGACGACGGAGCTCGAGGTGTCGGCATCCCAGGGAGCGAGGAGGAGAGCCAAGCCGTCGGGACTCCAGCTGACCTCTCCCGAGAGTGCCTCAGCAACCTCGATAGTCTCGCGATTGTCCTCGGTATCGGCGAGCACGATCGACGTCTCTTCTACGGTGAAGGCGAACCGGGCCCCATCTGGTGACCAGACCGGCATGGTCGGTCGTTCGTCGATGCCGGCGATCTGCTCCAGCTTCCCTGTGCCCCGATCCAACAGCCGAATCGACGTCGTTGGCGGCTCGTACCACGTTTGCCCAAACAGGCTGTAGAGGAGCATGTACTTTCCATCGGGCGACCAGGAAACGCTCCAGACATCGCGGACGGCGCCACCAGTAACATTCTCAAACCCTTCTTGCCCGAGCTCAGCAACCACGACGTCACCGGGGGAGTGCTGCGGACGCTCGCTGATCCCCTGATGTTTGACGATAAACGCTATTTCCGTACCGTCCGGAGACCAGGATGGATTGAAGGCGAGCGGATACTCTGCCCCGGTAAGATCCGTCTCTTCTCCGGTTTCAACGTCGACCACGCGCACTCCGATCGAGCCGGTTTCGTAGACCGGGTCATACCCGGCGAAGCTCGTGTAGGCAATGTGCGAGCCGCCCGGGCTCCACGCTGGAGCCGCATGAGCCGAGACACCATCGACCAGACGCTCAGGACTCGAACCGTCAATGGCGATGCGGTAGAGAGAGACGTTTCCCATCGGATCGTCCGGATCGGGTGCCAGGAACGCGATCTGCGAACGGTCGGGGCTCCACACGGGCCAGATGACATGGACCTCGTCCGTTAGTTGCCGGGGGTCGCTCCCATCGGGGGCGACCAGCCAGAGCGCCCGATCGTTTCCAAGCACGATCGGTCCGTGCTCCCGCTGCATAGCTCCCAACCGCAGCCGCGAGCCGTTGTCGGAGGGATCGAGCGCTACGAGCTCGCGAAGGGTCTGCTCTGCCGCCGCCCAATCGCGGATCGTCTCGGAAGCGTCGACATTGCGCTTCAGTTCTTCAGAGAGGAGCCGGCGTGCATCGTCGAGGCGCGCCACTGAATCCCTCAGGTCGGGAGCCTGCTCTGCCACCGGTTCCAGCAACCTGACCGCAGTGGCGAAATCCCCTTGCTCGAGGGCGTGGAGCCCATCGAGATAACTCGCTTCGAGAGGCTCGAGGCGAATCTCCATCGCCTCCGCTTGAGAGGCCGCGTCACGATAACCGGCGATAGCCGAGAACGCCTCTCGCGCGGCGACGAGTTCGCCGGCACTGGCGGCGCCTTGCGCCGCCGCGTAGGCCGATGCCAACAACTGCTGTTCCGCCGTATGCCGCTGCACCAGCCCGCCGGCAACGACAAAGAGAAGTACGACCGGGGCAAGGTAGAGAAGGCGCAGGAAGTTGGCTCGTCCTGCCGGGGCTCCAGCCGACGATGGCACCTCAGTCCCCGCGATGGCAGCCACGTACGTCGCGCCGCAGTTGGGGCAGGAAGTACTCGCCTTGCCAATTGGAGATGCGCACGCGATGCAGAATGTCACGGGTTGCCTCTGCGATCCTCCGGGATCCTCCAGGCGATGGCAGGACTGCCAAGATAATCCTAATGTATCGATGATCTGATGTCCTGGATGGCGATTGTCACGCCTGGATACAGGATCAGGATGTGCGGTGTGTGAACGGAGGACCAGGCATAGGGCGAACCACAGCCTTCATC
>JAHWJF010000050.1 GCA_019348515.1 Chloroflexota bacterium
GGGACCGCGGTCTATCCGTCGTCGTTGCTGATGACCGCCGTGCCGGCGCGCGTCGCCGGGGTGCAGGAAATCGTCGTCTGCACCCCGGGTGGCCCGAACGGAGAGATCTCACCGTTGGTCCTGGCCGCCGCCGAGGTGGCCAGCGTCGACCGGGTTTTCCGCATTGGCGGGGTGCAAGCGATCGCGGCGATGGCTTTCGGCACGGAAACCGTTCCCCACGTCGACAAGATTTACGGGCCCGGGAATATCTTCGTCGTCCTCGCCAAACGACGGGTCTTCGGCATCGTCGACATCGACCAGCTACCAGGACCGACCGAGACATTGTTGGTCGCCGACGAGTCCGCCGACCCCGAGCTCGTCGCGGCGGACCTCCTGGCTCAGGCAGAGCACGACCCGATGGCCAGCGCGATCCTGATCACGAGCAGCCCGATGTTAGCCCACGCGGTGCTCCAAGAACTGCCTTCACAGCTGACCAGCCTCGAGCGCGCGGACATCGCGGGACAATCACTTGCCGCGAATGGACTCGTCGTGCTGGTGCCCGACGTCGAAACGGCTATTGACCTGGCCAATGCCTACGCGCCGGAACACCTCTGCCTGCTGCTGCACGATCCCTGGTCATGCGTGCCACTGGTGCGGCACGCGGGCGGGATTTTTGTCGGGGAAGACAGCCCGGAGGCGCTCGGCGACTACACCGCGGGGCCGAGTCACGTGATGCCGACCGGCGGCACCGCGCGTTTCTCTTCCCCGATCAACGTCGCGGAGTTCACCAAAGTGATCAGTGTTACCGCAGCCAATCACCGGGCCATGCGTCGCCTCGGGCCGGCAACCTCGACGCTGGCTCGCGCCGAAGGTCTCACCGCCCACGCCCGCGCCATCGAGCGCCGTCTGGAGCGATTGGACGAGAGTTAAACGGACTCGGGGTGATCCCGCCTCAGGGTAATAGATGCGGGGCACCCCCCTGCCGGATGCGCGTTATGGAAGGCCGCGAAGGCTGCAAAGAATGCAAAGGCTACGAGAGGTAGGGCGGGGATTGGTCACGGCCGAGGCGCGGAGCCGGCGCTCATTGCCCGGAGCTCGTATCAAGCGTCATTACGTCTCGGCCAGCTCGCGTAGCGCGGCCACGACGCGGTCCTCGACGGTGAGATCTTGATCCCGCGGGACGCGGACGAGCGCTCCGTGGGCCTCCGCGGTCGTGTATCCCAGCGAGCGTAGCGCCTCGACTACCTCGGCATCAGCGCGAGACGGCACACTAGGCGGTCCACCACTGGCGGGGACGATCTTTCCCCGTAGCTCGAGAATGAGCCGCGCCGCCGTCTTGCGACCGACGCCCGGGACGGTCGCCAGCAGCTCCGCATTCTCACCGTTTATCGCCAGCTCCAGCGCTTCCGGTCGCACGCGGGACAGAATTGCGAGCGCTAGCCTCGGGCCGACGCCGGAAACCGCGATCAACGTCTCAAAAAGGCGAAGTTCTTCCTGCGAGGCGAATCCATAGAGGGCGAGCTGATCCTCACGCACGTAGAGATGGGTGAAGATCCGGGCGCTGTCGCCAGGCTCGCCGATATCCTCAAGAGTCACGAGCGAGGTATTGACGCGGTAGATAACGCCGCCGACGTCGAGCAAGGCCGCGTCATCCAGCTTGCGTACGATGCGCCCTTTCAATCCCGCGATCATTCCGACATCCTCTTGCTTTCCCTGTTCATCACAGTATCGTCCAGCCGGTAGACGCGGCGCGCATTGCCCCCCATCACGGGTTCCAACTCCTCCAGGCGAATGTCCGCCAGGTTTCGCGTCCTTTGTAGAAATCTTCCCATCCCCAGTACGGGATGGTCGCTGGCCCAGAGCACACGGTGACTGCCGACCACATCGAGGACAGCGCGAAATACCGCGGGGCGATAGAGATACGACGAGGCGGCCGTGTCGTAGACGACGTTCCGGGTCAGCGCCTCGACCTCCGGCATCAACTCGTAGAACGGCAGTCCGCCACCCCAATGAGCCAGAACCACCCGGAGATCCGGGTTCACGGCGAGAAAGGCCAGGAGCCGGTCCGGCGTGGCCGTGCCTTTCCCCGGATACCGGTGACCGACCGGCTCCGAAGCATGGAGGAGCAGCGGCCGGTCGGCGGCGATGAGCACGGCCGCCACGTCCACCAACGCATCCGGCTCTGTCAGGGTCACGTCAAATCCCTGCGCGTCGGCGTTCAGCTCGCCGATTCCCGAGGCGCCAAGCGCAAGACACCGTTCCGTTTCCGCCGCCGCGCCAGGCGACGCGGGGGCCACGGTCCCGAGCCACGCCAGACGACCCTCGCTCCCACCGGCCGCGGCAGCCAGGTAGTCGTTATGCTCCCGGCAAAGACCAGGATCAGCCCACGGCCATCCGCAGGCAATCGCGTGGGACACTCCCGCGGCGTCCATCGCGATGATGAGCTCGTTCGCATCGATCATCTTTGCGGAGGGAGCCTCGTAGAGCTCGCCAAACCAGCGGTCTCGTAGACAATGGTCGATGCGATCCGCGATCCAGTCAGGCGGGAAAGCGTGGGTGTGCGCGTCAATGACGAGCAACGGCGCATCGGCCGCCATGGGTTTACCGGGGCACTCCCAGGATAATAACGGCCAGAATTAGGAGTATGACGAGCAAGACGGCGACGGCGGCGGCAATCGCCATTCCCGGCACGCCACCGGTACGCGACGTCGGGCTGGGCAGCGCGGCGGCAGCCGGGACCCGGGTCGGGATCGCGGCGGCGACGACGGCTGTGGCGTTGTCATGCGTTCCCCGCTGCTTGGCCATCTCCACGAGCTGTTGAGCGGCCTCCTCCGGATCCCGGCCGAGTAGCGCGCGACGAATGTCGACATCATCGAGGACGTCATGGAGGCCATCGCTACAGAGGAGAAGGCGATCTCCAGGCAGAAGTGTGAGCTCGAAGATGTTGGGGAGCTTGGTCTCGAGCTTCGGGTGCGTGCCGAGGGCGTGGGTGAGGCGATTCCGGCGAGGGTCACGTCGCGCCGCCTCAGCAGTGATGCGGCCCTGCGCGAGTTCGTCGGACACGATCGTGTGGTCCCGCGTCACCTGCGTCAACGCGTCGCCGCGCAGAAGGTAGGCGCGGCTGTCGCCAACATTGGCGACCGTGGCGTACTTGCCGTGGAGAAGCGCCGACGTCATGGTCGTGCCCATGCCGGCGTGGGCTGGTTCGGCCTCACCGGCCTGGAAGACCGCCTCATTCGCCCGTCGGTACGCCTGCTTCAAGGCGAGTCCCAGGTCTCCGTCGGGTAGTGCAGGAAATGCGTCGATGAGGGTCTTCATCGCGATCTCGCTGGCAACGTCTCCGGCCGGGTGTCCCCCCATGCCGTCCGCGACGACCAGCAAGAAATCTTCGGCCTCGGCGCCTGGGCGCGCGCCGACGGCCAGGGCCGCCGCGACGTCCTGGTTCTCTTCCCGCCCGGCGGCGTCCGTCACCGCGGAGACCGCTAGCCGGAGCGTTTCCGCGGGCGTATCAACAGCTTTCGGTAGCGCGCTCACGGTGGTGTTCGTCCCCTGCTGTTCCAAACCGGGCCTGATGGTAGCACGCTGGTCAGGCCGAATCGTCACGGTGCCCGGTTCCTGAAACCCCTGATGCTAGACTCGAAGGAGACGCGCCGGCCCACGGTCAGGATCGGTTCTGGAGGCGCGAAGGAGAGCTGTTGTCCCTGTTTCGACGCCGGTTCCTGAAGCTCTTGGGCGCGAGCGGCGTTCTGATCCTGGGCGCGTGCAGTCCACTCGCGCGGGAGCAACTGACGCCGACGCCGGAGCCGACCCCCACCCCGGACGCGCTGATGGAAATGGCGAGCAAGCGTCTTGCGGAGATACCAACTGTCCATTTCGCGCTCGATGTCGCGGGAGAAACCTTCATCGATACGGGCCGCAACATCCGGCTTCTTGGCGCCGAGGGCGATCTTCAGCGCCCGGATCGCGTGCACACGACCTTTCAAGCCGAGGTGCTGGATCGCGCGATCTCCCTTCAGCTCATCACCATCGGTGATCGGTCCTGGACAACCAACATTCTCACCGGCGAGTGGGAGAATGCTCCTCTCGAGTTCGCCTACCGACCCGACATTCTCTTCTCGACCCAGGATGGTATTGGACCGGTGATGGGCCGCGTCGAGGATGTCGAACGCCTCGAGGATGAAGACGTGGCCGACCGGTCGGCCTATCATCTCCGCGCAACCGTCGATCAGTCCATTGTGGGCCCTCTTACCTACCACACGATCACCGGATCACCAGTGACTGTTGACCTGTGGATTGATCAGGAGACGTATGACCTGCTCCGCGCGCGCATCTCAGAGCCGCCGGGGCCTGAGCGGCCGAACCCGGCTGTCTGGACGCTGGAACTTTCTCACCACGGTGAAGAGCTCGCGATCGAGCCTCCGGTCTAACCGGTCCCGACGGCGGCGCGGGTGAATTCCACCGAACGACGATCGCTTGCGGCCGCGCTTGCGGCGGTCTTTCTCGGCGCCCTCGATCTAACCGTTATCGCGACCATCCTGCCAGGGATGGTGACCGACTTGCGCGTCAACGCCGCGGACGTCGATCGCTACGTCTGGATCGTCAACAGCTACCTCCTCGCCTACATCGTCGCCATCCCGGTCGTGGGCAGGCTCTCCGACATTCTCGGTCGGACGCCGGCGTTCCTGGGGTCACTGGCGTTGTTTCTCGGCGGCTCGCTCATCTGTGCCCTCGCTGCCGACCTACCAGGGATGATCGCGGGGCGAGCCATCCAGGGCGCGGGCGGAGGCGCGTTGTTACCCGTGACCATGGCCATGGTCGGCGATGTGCTGCCTCCTGGCAGGCGCGCCGCCGCACTTGGTCTTGTCGGTGCGGTCGATACGTTAGGGTGGGTTCTGGGTCCGATCTGGGGCGCGGCACTCGTCGAGATTGCCCCGGGTCAGGACTCGTGGCGCTGGGTCTTCATCGTCAACATTCCCCTTGCTGTAGTGGCGGCCTTTGCGATTGGGCGGGTTGGCGTGAGGAAGACCGCGGGCACGACGCGCTGGGTCGAAAAACTGGATGTTCCAGGGGCTCTGCTCCTCGCCGGGACCCTGCTGGCACTCAATCTGGGGCTATCCGCGGGAGGCGAGCTTGGGGCGCCGGAAGGAGGCGCGCGCGCTCTTGGGGGATCTCGCAACCCGGTCTCCGAGCTGGTACTTCCGCTCCTGACTATCGCGATTGTCCTAAGCGGTCTGCTCGTTTGGCGGCAGCGACGAGCGCGCTGGCCGCTGTTGCCAGTCAGGCTCTTTGCCGATCACCGGTTTTCAGCGGCTATCGCGGCCAATTTTCTGGTCGGTGCGTCACTGATCGTGGCCATGGTCGATACCCCGGTCATCACGGCCATGTTGGTCGATCAGTCCGCGGTGAGCCGCGTCTCAGCTCTAATGCTCGCTCCCTTTACGCTGCTGATTGCGTTGCTCTCGTTCGCCGGGGGACGGATCGTGTCTCAGGTTGGATTCCGCCGAACCGCCTCGGCCGGGCTCCTACTCGTCGCCATTGGCTACGCCACGCTCTGGCTCGGCTTGCGAGATGGCGCCCTCGTCGGCATGGTCCCGGGCCTCGTCCTGGCGGGAGCAGGCTTCGGACTCGTGTTCGCCCCGATCGGGGCCACGGCGATCGACGCCGCGCCCGCCCCGGACCGAGGCATCGCCGCCGCGATGACCCTCGTCTTTCGGCTTTTGGGCATGACGGTCGGGATTTCAATTTTGACCGCGATCGCGGTGCGACGCTTACAAGGGCTGGTCGGAAACCTCGAAGCCGTCGTTCAAGGACCGGACGAGAGCACCGCCGATTTTCTTGCCCGGCAGACGGCACTCCTCTACGAAACGGTTTTGCCGGTCAGTCTGCAAGTGGCGCGGGAGACATTTCTCCTCGCCGGCGCCATCGCGCTCCTGGCGCTTGTACCGGTCGCGGTCTTTTCCGCTCGCCCGTCCTCTCCGGATGCGAGTTGAGGCCGGTGGTGCTCCCCGGTCGTACAATGCGCGCCGCGTCAATCGTCGTACCCGCTGGAGGGGGGTTATGCCGCGATCCGTAGTCCTTGGGGTCGACTCGAGTACGCAGTCGACGAAGGTGATCGCCGTCGACATGGAATCTGGCGAAATCGCCGGCGAGGGCCGAGCTTCGCACAGCGGGCTTGATACCCAGCACCCGGCGGAGTGGTGGGACGCGCTCGTCGCGGCCACGCGGTCAGCCGTTTCGCCGGATATGCGTGTCGAGGCCATCAGCGTTGACGGGCAGCAACACGGCATGGTCGTCCTCGATGCTAACAACCAAGTCATCCGACCCGCGCCGTTGTGGAACAACGTCGCCGCTGCACCCGATGCCGATCGACTCAACACCATGGCCGATTTTGGGCGGGAGGTGGGCACGCGCCTCGTGGCGTCGATTACCATCGCCAAGCTGGCGCACCTTGCGCGCACCGCGCCCGAAGATCTGGACCGCACCGCGGCCGTTGGCTTGCCACACGACTGGCTTAACTTCCAGCTGACCGGCAACCTGGTCACCGACCGCGGCGAGGCTTCTGGCTCCGGCTGGTGGTCGCCTCGGGATGGTCGGGAGCGGCGGGATCTGCTCGCCCTGGCGGTCGGCGCCGAAGCCGCGGAGCGGCTGCAGGTACCAGAGGTGCGTGGCCCAGAAGAACCCGCCGGCACGCTCCGCGATGAAGCCGCGGCAGCGCTCGGGCTGCCATCAGGCATACCCGTTGGGCCGGGGACCGGCGACAACATGGCCGCAGCCCTCGGTGTCGGCGCCGCTCCGGGCGAGCTCGTGGTGAGTCTCGGCACCAGTGGTACGGCGTTCGCCGTGAGTCTCGAGCCGATCGCCGATGAATCAGGCGAAGTGGAAGGGTTTGCGGACGCCACAGGTCACTACCTCCCACTGGTCTGCATGCTCAATTGCACTCGCGTCGTCGACTCGGTTTCAAGCATGGTTGGACTTCTCCGGGATGACGCCCTGCGACGTGCGGCAGCAGCGCCTCCGGGCGCGGACGGTCTGCTCCTCATGCCGTACCTGGCCGGAGAGCGGACACCCAACCTGCCCGAGGCGACGGGATCTATCACCGGTCTGACCGCTGAGAATGCAACACCCGATCTCCTGGTGCGGGCGGCGATTGATGGGGTCGCGGCGGGTCTCGCCTATGGCGTGGAGGTGCTGTCACGGTTGGGCATCACCGCGCCGGAGATCACGCTTGTCGGCGGTGGGAGTCAACACCCAGCATGGCGTCAAGCAATCGCCGATGCCACTGGGCTGCCGGTCATCGTCCGCGGGGGCGGGGAGCACGCCGCGCGCGGAGCCGCGATGCAGGCGATGGCGATCGTGCGCGGTGAACCGCTGGTCACCGTCGTCGAGCGCTGGCGTCCTGAGATCGTGGCCCGGATAGAGCCTCGTCCAGAGCACCGCGAGGCGTTTCGTCTCGACGAGCGGCGCAGGATCATCGAGGAACTCAAGGCGGGCAGGGTGTCTTAACCCCGCCTGCGGATCGGTCTCGGCACAACCCGTGGCCCGGTGCTCGCCTCATACCAGTCGCCGAGCTTGTGACTGACCCCGATAACCGGGGCATAGGCTTCCCGGAACACCTCGTACAGCTCTTCGTATCGGGCGTGCATGCCGACGTTCGGTTCGGTTGCTGGACCATAGCGCGCCCACTGCTGCGCGGTCTCAACCGGATCGAACGCATGAATTCCGGAGACCGCAAGCAGCGCGGCGCCCATAGCCGCTTGATCTGTGGTGGTCAGCGCATAGACGGGAAGCCCGAACACATCGGCAACCATCTGCCGCCAGAATGGACTTCGGGAACCTCCGCCCGCCATCACGATCCGATCCGGGTGTGCGCCGGTGTCCTGAAGGGCCGCGAAGGCATCCCGGCAGGCGAAGGTAACTCCTTCCATGACCGCGCGCACCACATCTCCATGATCGTGGTGCGCGGCCAGCCCGAGAAACGCTCCTCGCGCGCGCGGGTCCATGTGAGGAGACCGCTCGCCGACGAGATACGGCAAGAACAGGAGTCCCCGCGCGCCGAGGGGGGCGTTTGCCGCCCAGCTGGTCATCCGTTCGTAGGCGCCCGCCACCGGCAATTGCAGCATCTCGTCGCGCAGCCAGCGCAGCGCCATCCCGGCAACGAGCGTTGCTCCCATCTGATACCAACCGGGACGCCCCGGTCCCGGCTCGAGTGCGGAGCAGTAGGCATGGGTTCGGCCAGCGAGGTCGGGATGGAAGGCATCGTCCGGCACCATGACTTGCGCGCCGGTGCTGAGGGAGAGGAGCATCGTCGCCGGGTCGATGATGCCCGCGCCGAGGAGACCGCTCGGCGCGTCACCAGTCCCGGTAACGACCGGGGTTCCCGGCGCCAGACCAAGCTCGTCCGACACATCCACCGTGACCTCGCCAGCCACCGCACTGGAGGATTTCACCGGGGGCAGCAAGATACTCGGGACTTCGACCGCGTCCAGCAGATCCGGAGACCAGTTGCGCCAGCGGGCATCGCACAGCAATGTCGCCGAGCCGTCACCCGGATCGGTCGCGGTCATGCCGGTGATCCGACGGCGGATCTCGTCCTTTGGCGAGAGCAGCCGCTTCGTTCGCCACCAGATCGAGGATCGTTCCTCCTGCATCCAGGCTACTGTCGCCGCCATGAAGCCGGTGACCAGTGGGCTCCCAGCGATGGCGATCATTCGCCCAGGACCAATCTTCGCCATCACCTCCGCGGCCTGGCGGGAGGACCGCTGGTCGGCCCAGATGACCGCGGGGGAAAGGACTCGATCGTTCTCCCCGAGAAATACGGCGCCGTGCATTTGGCCGGAAAAACCCACCCCGCCGATCGTCAGTCCCGCGCCTGCCCACCCTACAGCCTGTTGCACGGCGTCGACAGTCGCCTTCCACCATGCGTCGGGATCCTGTTCCGCCCAACCCGGCTGTGGTCGCAAGACCGGGTACTCGGCGCTACCGGTCCCGCGTAGGGTTCCCTCGATATCAACCACCAGCACCTTGACAGACGACGTGCCGAGGTCGATCCCGAGAACCGCGTCGGTCAAGACAGCACCTGGATCACATACCTGTTTCAAGCGACGTGGTTTTCTGGAGATCGCTGATTGTTTGACTCAGCGTCGCGACAGCCGGGTAGAAGCGCCGGTACACCTCGCCGTAGATCGTTTCATAGGCCGGGACGTCTTTTGGATCGGGCCCAATCTGATATTGACCGTAACGCATCGACGTGATCGCGTCGTCGACGTCGGAATAGACGCCCGCGGCGAGCCCACCGAGCAACGCCGCGCCGAGGGCGGTCGCTTCCTCCGCTTCAGCGATGTGATGATTGAGGTTGGTGACCGAGGCTTTGATCTGCATCAGTAGCCGGTTTCGCGTGCCGCCGCCGATGGCGATCACTGCCTCGGGCGCAGTCACCTGAGGGTAGCTCAAGAGCGGCTCGAAGGTATTGCGGCTCTCAAAGGCAAGCCCCTCGAAGATGGCGCGAGTGATGACGTTCCGGCCCGCGTCCATCGTGAGACCAATCAGGGCGCCCCGGGAGCGAGAATCGTCGTACGGAGGGTTGGCGAGGCGCATGTGAGGCAGGAACAGTACCCCGAGGCTCCCTGCTGGCTCGGACTCCGCCCCAGCGATCATCTCCGTATAGGCTACCGGGTCATCTTTGGCGCCAAGGATCTCCCGCAGCCACTCGACGCTGGCGCCCGAGGTGTACTGGCCGGCAAACGCGTAATAGCCACCGCCCACCACGTGCGCGCCCTGGGTATAGCCCTGCCGCCCCGCTTTCGGATCCGTCAGAGGTTGCGCGATCGGCAGGAAGACGGCTTCCGCGGTCCCCAGCGAGTTGAGCATCTGGCCGGGCCGCGTTACACCGGCGGCGAGCGCGCCACAGACATGATCGTGCCCGCCCGAGGCGACGACAGCTTTGACCGGGAGGCCAGTGAGCGCGGCAGCGTTGTCCGAGACGTACCCGAGGGGCGTGCCGCCCGCGACAAGCGGTGCCAGGAGCCGGGGATCGATCTCGGCTTGGGTCAATGTCTGCTCGTCCCAGCGCCTGTCATTCAGGTTGAGCATGAGTGTTCGCGAGGCTAGCGAGAGATCGGTTGCGGCCTCCCCGCTGAGCCGGTAGGCGATGTAGTCGGCGATCATCAGCCAACGGACTGACCTGGCCCAGGCGTCCGGCTCGTGCTCTCGATGCCAGAGCAGTTTGTTCAGCGAGAATATCGGTTGCAGGGAGAGCCCCGAGCGGGCAAACAGCTCGTCTTGGCCAATCCGATCCGCCAACCACGCCGCTTGGGCCCGCGTCCGGGTGTCATACCAGGTAATACTGTCGGTGGTCGCCGTGCCATCCGCATCCAGAAGCACGCCCGACTCGCCGACGGAGGCCACCGCGACGGAAGCGACCTGACCGGGATCGGGAATCTTCGCCAGCACCCCGCGGATCGCCGCGACGACCGTTTCCCAGAGCTCGTCCGGGCGGTAGAACGCCCAGCCCGGTCGGGGGACATGCGTCGGCGTCGGCAGCGAGGCGAGACTTATCGCGAGGCCGTCGGTACGGTAGACGACGGCCCTGACGCTCGTCGTGCCGACGTCCAGCCCCAAGAGGAGCGTCACTCCCTGGCTATCCCTTGACCGCTCCGAGCGAGAGTCCACGCACGATGTACCGCTGCGCCAGCAGCGCGGCGATGAGCGGAACGATCATTGCCCACAGGGTCCGCGTTCCAACAAACTGGTAGTCGACACCGCGCGTCTGCTCGGCGCCGACGATAGCAACCGAGAGCGGGCGGTTCTGAGTGGTGGTGGAAAACGCGAAGAGAAACTCGTTCCAGGAAAACGCCAGCGCCAGCATCCAGGCTACGACTAGACCGGGCACCACTAAGGGTAACGAGATGCGGAAAAACATCTCCCAGCGCGACGCGCCATCGACCTGAGCGGCCTCCTCAAGTTCGATTGGCACTTCACGGAACATCTGGGTGAGGATGATGATCGGGAACGTCATGTTGAAGGTCGCGTTGAGAATGACAAGGCCCCAGACGTTATCGATCAGGCCAGCCTGGCGCATGATCAGGAAGAACGGCGCAACGAAAATGACCGGTGGCACGATCCGCTGCGACAAAAACCAGGTGGTGAGACTCCCGTTCTGGGGACGAAAGAACCGGAACCTGGCGATCCCATACGCCGCGAGGGTCCCCAAAATCAGCGAAAGAGTTGCGGCGCCTAAGGCAATAATCGTGCTAATACGGGTCGCCGACACGATCTCCGGTAACGCGAACATGTCCCGCCAGGGTTGGAGTGTCGGCGCGAAATGCACCCAGGGGATCCACAAGTTGCCGTAGTTATCTACCGATGATTTGACTGACGAGATCGCCGCCCAATAAATCGGAAAAAGTGTCCAGATGATGACAAGGGCGATGGCGACATAGACAAGGATCGATCCCAGAGTTCGCTTCAGGTCAACCCCGGTTCTCCTGACGGTCATGCGCCCACCTCCTGGTCCTCGTATATGTGCCGGATGCGTCCCCACAGGAGCGACACCAGGACAAGCACGATGAACAATAGGAGAAACGCCTGGGCGGCGGCCTCTCCGTAGAAGAACTGCCTCCTGGCCGTCTGGTAGTTGAAGTAGGAATAATACCGGGTCGCCTGCCCCGGTCCTCCGAGCGTCATCGCCACGACGAGGTCAAAGACTTTGAATGCATCAACGGCGCGGAGCAGCAGGATCAACCAAAGAATGGGCGCCATGAGCGGAATCGTAATGAAACGAAGGCTCGACCACCACCCAGCGCCATCAACCTGTGACGCTTCCAGCACGTCCTGAGGCAGACCCTGCAGACCCGCGAGGGCAATGATGAACACCAGCGGTGTCCATTCCCAGACATCCGTGATGATCGTCGTGAATCGCGCCCAGTCCGGACTCGACAGCCAGGGCGGTGGATTCACGCCAAAGAGCTCCAGAAACGAGTTCACTGGCCCGCCGCCTTCGTAGAAAATTGTCCGGCCCAGGAACCCAATCGCCACCGGCGTTGCAAATATGG
>JAHWJF010000428.1 GCA_019348515.1 Chloroflexota bacterium
TGCTCCAGTTCTATGGAGTAAGCAGTTTCTACAAAGACCTGGTCCAGGGTGGCGTCTTACTGTTTGCCGTCGCGCTCGGCGCCATAGGGCTCTTGCGAGTACGCAATCGGATGGATCGGTTATGAGCCGGGTCCCGGAACCGAGTCCCGTTCTGCCGGGAGTTGACACGGACGCTCCCGCGGCCGCTCTTGGTGGACCGCCGCGGGGAGGGTTGGCCGGGCTGACGGGTCACAACTCCTGGCTCGCGCAGAATCGGGCGCTGCTCATCCCCTATGGGCTAATCCTGCTCCTCCTGGTTGCGGCGGCGATCCGCGCCCCCGGGTTCGTCTCCATCTCCAACCTCTCGCAGCAACTGGTTCTGGCGTCCTACCTGGGGGTCATCGCTGGCGGCCAGACGCTGGTGATCCTCACCGGCGGCATCGATCTCTCCATCGCCTGGAACCTCAATCTCTCGGCGATCCTGCTCACCCAGCTCAGCGAGCAGATGCCCGTCTTCTGGGCGACCGTCGCCGCGCTCGGCTGCGCGTCCCTGGTCGGGCTGCTCAATGGCCTTGGCATTGCCTATTTGCGCATCCCATCGCTGGTCATGACCCTCGGCATGAACGCGGTGCTCGCCGGGGTGACGCTCGTCTACACCAATGGCTCGCCGCAGGGTGACGCACCCCAGTTTTCCCGCGACGTCGCGGTCGGGAAGATCGGCGGGGTCATTCCCTGGGCGCTCGTCTTCTGGGCCATCTTCAGCGCCGCGGTGATCTTCCTGCTCCGTCGCACGGTCTATGGCAAACGGCTCTACGCCGTCGGCAACAACCCGAAAGCAGCCTATCTCTCCGGCGTTCCGGTGCGCTGGGTGCTGGTGCTGACATATATCCTGTGCGGGCTCTGCGCCGGTCTGGGAGGGGTCATGCTCACTGGGTACTCGCAGCAGAGCTACCTCGGCATGGGTGACCTCTACGTCCTGCCGGCCATTGCCGCGGTAGTCGTCGGCGGCACCTCGATCCTGGGTGGTTCCGGCGGTTACACCGGGACGATCGCCGGGGCGATCACCGTGGTGCTATTGCAGAATGTGCTCCAGATCGTCGGCATCCAACCCGCCGGACAGCAGATCCTCTACGGGCTGATCATCCTGCTCATGCTCTTCGTCTACGGCCGCAACGCGCGGGTGCGGGAGTAACGACGATCCGCGGATTGTTCAAGCGAACGGCTCTTGGCCTCGGCGTGCTGCTCGCCGTGATGGTGGCCTATGTGCTCGTTCCCTGGCCCATGCCACCCCCCCGATCGTTCGAGCTTGTCGCCCATCGTGGCGTGCACCAGACGTTTCCCCTGACCGGTCTCACGAATGAGACCTGTACGGGAGAGATCATCTATCCTCCAACCCACGGCTTCATCGAAAACACCATTCCTTCAATGCAAGCAGCGTTTGCCAACGGTGCGACCGCGGTTGAGCTCGATATCCACCGTACGGCAGATGGTCATCTCGTCGTCTTTCACGACTGGACCTTGGAGTGCCGTACGAATGGATCGGGCGTCACGAATGAGCAGACTCTCGAGTACCTACGGGATCTCGACATCGGATATGGCTACACCGCGAATGGGGGCCAGACATTCCCGTTGCGCGGTAAAGGCGCCGGCATGATGCCGACATTACCGGAGGTACTCGCGGCATTCCCCGACCAGCGATTCGTCATCCACAACAAGGACGGCGGGGCCGCAACTGCCGGATTGCTGATTGAACTTCTCGCGACCTTGCCTGCGGAACGGCGAGACCAGCTCTATTACTGGGGAGATCAGCACGACTCCGTGCTTCGCGAAAGGACTCCCGAGGTGCAGAAATACATCTTCGATGCCGGAGAGGTGCGGTCCTGCTTCGCGGACTATCTCGTTCGCATGCTGGTCACCGGCACGCTTTCCGACGCGTGCCGGCAGCACGTGATAGGCATCCCTTCTGGCATGCTCGAGTCGATTCCAGGATGGCCAAACCTGATTCTGGCCAGAGCGCATCAAGCGGGCGCCAGGGTGTTTATCACGGACGTGGACACGGAAGCGCAGCTCGACGCCGTCAAGCATCTCCCGATCGATGGCGTTCAAACCAACCGCATCGAGGTGATTGGCCCGCTCTTGGCAGACAAAACTCGAGCCGGCGAGGCAGTACACCTCAACCCACCTTCTCCGATGCCCGAAACAGGCGCGTGACTCCATGCGGTCGAACCGCGCCGGTTGCCGTCATGCGATCGACTGAACATCGTTCATGCGCGACCTGGTCGTCCGCCGTGATGCGGCACCCGGACCAGCGGCACGTTCCCGATCAGCCGAGCTGCTCCCGTCACCCTCAGCCCCGCGGCTCAGACGAGGACGAATTCCTTTATTCAATCAACGACAATGACAACGAGCGTCGCTCGTTCTCGCTGCACTATGCCGTAACGCGCACGCGTTCCGATGGCGGCATGGCGAGTGCAACGAACTCATCTTTCTGACCGCCGTGAGCGGGCACGACCGGCTCATGAAGCCAGGTAGAGGAGAAGCCGTAGCGACGAGGAAGGATCAAGATATGTCTCATGAAGTCGAGGAAGCCCGCGCCGACGCGATCCGGGAATTCCTTCGCGAGACTGATCACGCCCCCGACCGACTCGACGGTCAGTACCAGGGCACGCTCAATCCCGCGCTACGCCCACGGCCCGACAAGCGGTACCCAGCACTCGCCCCGCAGCCGCTGCCACCCGTGGCCGACCTAACGCCATCGGGCGTGCCGGCGTTGACGGCGATTGCCGATACCGGAGAGCGCAGCACGACATCCATGAGCACGCTCGACGTCGACGCCGTGGCGCGCATCGCCTTCTTCACCAACGGGATCACGAAATCGGTCCGCCGCGGCGGCCAGACGATGGCGTTTCGCGCGGCGCCGACGACCGGCGCGCTCTACCACATCGAGCTGTACCTGGTGACCGGCGACCTGCCGGGCCTGCCCGCTGGGGTGTATCACTACGGCGCGCACGATCATGCACTCCGTCAGTTGCGTGCCGGCGACTTTCGTCAGGTCGTGGTGGAGGCGACCGGGCATGAACCGGCGACCGCTCAGGCGCCCGCCATCCTGGTGATGACCAGCGTCTTCTGGCGCAACGCCTGGAAGTACGCCGCTCGCGCCTACCGGCACACCTACTGGGACGCGGGGACCATGCTCCCGAACACCCTGGCGATGGCGAACGCGACGGGCATCCCCGCGCGATTGGTATTGAGCTTCGCCGACGCGGCGATCGCCGAGCTGCTGGATCTCGATCTGGATCGCGAAGGCATTGTCGCGCTCGTCACGCTCGGTGCCGGCGAGCCGCCACCAGCCGCGCCGCCCGTCTCCCCACTCGATCTCCGGGTGGAGCCCTATTCGATGCGGGAAATCGACTTCCCGTTGATCCGCCAGACCCATCAAACAACACTGCTGGCGGCGGGAGAGGACGCGGCCCGATGGCGGCAGCGCGGCGGTCCGCCGCCGGTTGAGACGACGCCGCGCGCTCCGCTGATCGCCCTCCCCGTTCCCGAGCAAGCCGATCTGCCGCCCGTGCCGATCGAAACGGTCATCCGGCGACGCGGTTCGACCCGCCGCTTTGGCCGCGAGCCGATCACGCTGCCTCAGCTCTCTACCCTTCTTGATTGCTCCACGCGCGGGCTCCCCTCGGACACGCTGGGACC
>JAHWJF010000429.1 GCA_019348515.1 Chloroflexota bacterium
CGGCAGCAACTCCAGCCCCCGAGCCATCGACTGGAGTGCAAGCCCAAGGACGACCTAGGGAGGAGAAAACGCTAAATCCGCTGCCTCAAGAGACTCGTCTCACGTCGCTGAGAGATCGCGTTCGCGCCCCGTCCGCCCTCCGGGAGGCTCCCAGCCCCGCCGGGCTGATTGAACCGTCGGCCGAGCCCGCGCCAATTACGCCACTACGCCCCGCCGCTCCCGTGGCACCCGCGGCTGACTCGAAGCCGGCGTCGGGACCCACGTTTGACGTCGAACAGATTGCCGAGTTGTGGCCGAACATTCGGGCCGACGTGAAGGCGCTGAACCGGCGGGTCGAGGCGCTTCTGAGTGAAGTGGATCCCGTCGCAATCTCGGGAAGCCAGATCACCTTGGCGGTGCCCTACCCCTTTCATCGTGACAAGTTGAACAGCGATGAAGTGCGGGAGACGGTGGGAGGTGTCATCTCGCGGCTCCTTGGTCAGCCGATTTCACTTGTCTGCATCCTACGGGGCGAGATGACGACACTATCGCCAGAGCGCACGGCGACCCAGGCGCCGGTCGAGTCCGCACCACACGCCCAAACAAGTGCCGACCCTGAAGAAGAAGAGCGGGCGCGAGTTCGACTTCGGGCAGCTATGAATATCTTCGACGCGGAAGAGATTCCCGACGCTGGAGCCTCGAGCGAACCCATGCCACCGGCTGACAGTTAGCGACTCGCCGCAGAGGCCAGTGGGGTGTCATTGACGGGAGTGCCGGCCGCCACAGGCGCGGCCCAGAGTGCGGCGATCGACCCGTCCTTCTGGAGCTGCAGGAGCGCCTGAGCCGGCTGCCGACTCTGGGGCGTGCCGAATGTGACGACGGAGAGGATCAGTCCCTCGTCCGTCCACCAGATATCCTTGACCGACGCGATCGACGGCAGCGGAATCCGGAATCCCACGCCGCTCGCGAATTCCCGTACCCAGACGCTATCGACGAGGGGACCTGCGGGTCCGGGTACGAGCACAGAGTACGCAACGCTTCTGCCGTCGGGAGAGGGACTCAGGTTTGCGATTCGGGCAACGGGCGCGACCGTGCCCGCGCTCGCAACCAGTTGACGATGCTCGCCGTCGGCGTCCACGCGCCACAAGTCGATTCCCGTCGCCGCTCTGCCCGGCTCGCCGCCTTCCGTAAAAAGCAACGATACGCCATCCGGCATCCAGGCGAAGTCGACAACAACCCGGCCTTCGCCTGGCCTGACCACTTCGGTGACCGCACCCTCGCTCGGGTCGAGAATCATGAGTGAACGAGACGTGCCGTCGCGGCTCGCAGCGATGAACGCGATCGTCTCGCCCGTCGGCGACCATCTCGGGTGGATAATCGAGCCACGTTCGTCCCCGGCATCGAGAACCGCAGGTGCAATTTCTTCGCCTACGACAATATCGACGATCTTCCCGCTGGGTGACGACGCAAGCACCCGGTCTCCTTGCGGCGACCAGTCAATCGTCTGAGTACTGGCGCCAGTTTCGGTTGTCGGAGTCGCCGTGTTCTCTTCCAAGTCGGCGACCCGCGTCGAGAATTCTCCAGAGACATCAAGAATGACAACCTCGAGGTTCTCCTGGCCGTCCGCCGGTGTCTGGAGAAGAACCGCTACCTGTTGAGCGCTCGGTGAGGGATCTATGGCTCGAATCGATGAGCCTTCCGGAGCGTCGAAGAGACGAGCCGCATCGCCATTGCTAGATATGGACCAGACGACGCCGGCAAAGGCAATGAACACTCGCGGCACGGCACCTCGAACGGCAAGGAGATCGGTGAGTGAAGCCGGGGTAGCCACGGCCACCGGGGACAAGGCGGCTACGGTCGTCGGCAGCAGCGCGGGTGTTGCCTGCCCCACGGCGTCCGTTCCAGCTCGAGTCGGCCGGGGGTCGCTCGCAAATTGAGGGCCCGCACCCTCTTCCGTGCAACCTACCAGCAAGGAGCCAGCAAGTAACGCGGTGAGGCGCGCCGACCGAATACCGCGAAAACGCCTCATATCACCCAATCGAACGGTAGGAAGGAACTCTTCGAGAAAACGAAATGGTGGCCTTTGTTGGTGTCCATCGTGGCGCAGGTCACAGACCGCGTCGCCGCGAAGTACGTATAGTCCAAGCTGAAGGAGTGCAAACCGTGGAACTCTTCAGCCGACTCGCAACACGGCCAGTCTACAACACGCGTGCGGTCGTCCTGCGCACCGGTGTTCCCGCGGATACGTTTCGTGCCTGGGAGCGACGGTACGGCGTCCCGTCTCCCGCGCGGACCAAAGGGAATCAGCGGCTGTACTCCGACCGCGACATCGCCATAATCACCTGGCTCCGCGACCAGACCCGGGCTGGTGTGACGATCAGCCAGGCAGTTGAGTTGTTCAAATCTCGTGATCACACTGACGGCGGAACGACTACACGAATACCGTCTATCTCGGTACCGGGCACCGTGCCGGCCATGAACGATCACAATGGGCTCTCGCGTTATGCACTTCAGCTTGCGGACGCTCTTGTCGCCTACGATGCGCGCTCCGCCTCTCGCCTGCTCGAAGAAGCATTGGCCATCGTTCCGGTTGAAGACGTGTGCCTTAACATTCTGCAGCCGGCTCTTGACGAAATTGGGCACCGGTGGCAACGAAGCGAGATCCTTGTCAGCGGCGAGCACTTCGCGACATCGTTCGCTAGCCGCACGCTGGGGTCGTTGTACAACCTTTCTCGTCCCGAGGAGGGGCGAGGTCCTATCGTGGCGACATGTCTTGAAGGGGAGCTGCATGAGATCGGGCTCCTGATGACGAGCTTGTTCCTTTCTCGGCGCGGTTTCCGGGTTGTTTACCTCGGTTCGAATCTGCCCGTCGGCGACCTTGTCCAGACGATAGAGGAGCTTCGGCCCCCGATTGTGCTGGTGTCTGCATCCACTCCGGAGGCGGCGGTGAACCTTGCTCGCTCCTCAGGCGAGATCAAGGCGACGCCCAAGGCTAACGGCATGCAGGGTTACGCGCCGGAAATTGGGTTCGGGGGCAAGATCTTCACCGATATGCCGTTCCTCCAAGAGGGCGTTGACGGGATCTTCTGTGGCCGAGCCGCCGACGAAGCCGTCGAAATTGTCGCGCGTCTGCTCGATCAGGAACCGCAATCGGCTGGCCGCGCTTGACGCCTGAACTTCAACCGCGGCCCCACGCTAAAGCCATGAAAACATCGTGCTAGACTCAGCCGATTGTCGCTGTCGATTCGATCCCCGGCGCATCCGGGGTCACGATTCCATCTCGGGATAGGGACCATGCGGCTCTCCTATGAGGAAGTTGAGTACGTCGCCACGCTCTCTCGGCTCGGGCTGGGCGATGACGAAATCACCAGAATGCGGGATCAGTTGTCGTCGATTCTCGAGCACATCGAGGCAATCGACGAGCTTGACACGGAAGCGATCCCACCGACGGCACAAGTCGTCGCACTGACTAATGTCATGCGACAGGATGTCGCCAGGGATTCGCTTAACCGGGACGCCGTGCTGGGCAACGCTCCGCGGCAGTCCGACGGCTTTTTCGAGGTCCATGCCATTCTGGGCGGCGGTTCTGACGGCGGTACCGGATGTTGAATCTCGTCAACGACGTGTCTGATCTGACCGTCGCACAGACCAGACGAGCGCTCGATGCCCGAGAGCTCTCGGCCGTCGAGCTGACCGCG
>JAHWJF010000051.1 GCA_019348515.1 Chloroflexota bacterium
GGTCCATCCTGCGATGGTCAAGTGCTGGTCGCGCACGATCTTCTCGGTCTGCAAGAGCGGATCATCGGGCGGTTTGCGAAGGTGTACGCGAACATCGGCGACGACGTCCTGGAAGCGTTCGCCTCGTTCGCGACTGAGGTTCGCGAGGGATCGTTCCCCGACGACGAGCACTCCTACCGCATGGCAAAAGACGTGCTCGACCAGCTTCGCACGCCACCGAGCTGACGATGGCCTCCGACGTCGTGCGAACCCGCGAGGAGCTGCGAGCGGCGCTGGGCGACGCGCATCCAGGTCTCGTGCCGACGATGGGCGCCTTGCACGCCGGCCACGAGTCATTGATCGCGCGGTCGGCGAGCGAGAATTCACCGACTGTCGTCAGTATCTTCGTCAACCCGACCCAGTTCAGCAACCGTGATGATCTGGCCCGCTATCCGCGAGATCTAGCGCAGGACATCGCACGTGCGCAAGAGGCGGGGGCCGACCTGATCTTCGCCCCAGACCTCGAAACAATCTATCCCCCCGGCTTCGACACCGCGGTTGACGTCGGCGACGTATCCGAGCGCTGGGAAGGAGCGTCTCGGCCCGGACACTTCCGGGGAGTCGCGACGGTGGTGACCATCCTGCTGAACCTGGTGCAGCCGGCCCGGTCCTATTTCGGAGAGAAGGACTACCAGCAGCTCCAGGTCATCCGGCGGCTGCACCACGACCTCGCACTACCGGGCATCATCGTTGGTTGCCCGACGGTCCGCGATCCCGACGGACTCGCGTTGTCATCCCGCAACGCCCGGCTTTCTCGAGAGGATCGGATTCGCGCCCTGGCGCTACCACGTGCGATCGAGACCGTGGTTGAGGCCGCCGCCAGCGGGGAAACAGAGACGCGACTGCTCGAGGCGGCGGCCCTCTCGGCACTCGACCTGCCTGGTGTCACGGTCGATTATCTTGCGCTCGTCGACGGGAGCTCGCTCGAGCCGCTTCCGCGCTTGCGTGCCGGCGCACGACTGTTGATTGCCGCCGACGTCGGTGGCACGCGGCTGATTGATAATGCCGCGATCGAGTCACCCGGCGGGAGCCAGGGCAGTTCAGCGCGGCAGTTGACGAGCTCAGTGGCAAAGTAGCACGTATGCCCTTGACAATCGACGTCGCTATCGCCAAGACCAACAAGTACGCATCGCGGGAGAGCGGCGACACCGTCGAGATCGTCGAACGTCCCGGTGGAGGACTTTCGGTGATCATGGCCGACGGGCAGGGATCGGGGCGAGCGGCGAAAGCACTGAGCATGCTCGTCACCGCGAAGGTCTCGGCCTTGCTCAAGGAGGGTGTCCGCGATGGAGCCTCGGCGCGCGCGGCGAACGACTTCCTCTTTGCCCTGCGCAACGGCCAGGTGTCCGCGACACTGGACATCCTTTCCGTGGATCTGAAGACGGAGACCGTAGTCATCACCCGGAACAGCGAGACGGCCTGCTTCGTTCAGACACATGAGGGCGTTGAAGTGATCGCGGGAGCGGAGCGTCCGCTCGGTATCCACCCGCGAACGCGTCCCTGGGCGGCGGAGGTAGCCGTCGCTCCCGGACTGCGCGTCATCCTGGTCAGCGATGGGATTGCCAACTCCGGTATGCGCAAGGGACTGCCACCGCTCGATCTCGCCGCGATCTCGGAGACCGCGGGTCCAGACGCGTCCGCGGCCGATATCGCGGATCTCGTGCTCTCCGAGGCCAACGCACGTGATGGAGGCAAGCCGGGGGACGACATGAGCGTCGTTGCACTCACCTTGCCAGAGCACAATCAGACCACACTCGTGCGTCGGATGCGTGCCGAGGTGCCCCTCCCATGAGCATCCATGCGCGGACGCAGAACAATGGCTAACGCGGGACACAACCCCGAGGACGAACGCTTCGGATCAGCGGACTCGCGAAAGATCGTGGTGGTGGGTCCCTGCGCTGCCGGGAAAACCACGCTGGTTACCGCGCTGCGAGCGCTCGGGTATGACGCGCGCGTCTCCGGTCAAGAGCATAGCGTGATCCCGACCCTCTGGCAGCTTTCCCATCCAGACGTCCTCATCGTGCTCGACGTCGATATCGCCGCGGTGCGCGACCGCCGTGGTGGCCAGTGGCCCGAATGGCTCCACGACCTGCAGGTGCAGCGACTCGACGCCGCGTCCAGAGCCGCGGATCTCGCGATAGACACGTCCGAGCTGCGAGCTCAGGCGGTGGTCGATCGGGTGGTCGCATATCTCGAGAACCAGGACACGAGCTGACGCTTAGTTCGTCGAAAATCTCGTTCCAGGATGATCGATGTTCGCCCCGCCGATCCCGGTCGAGACAAGCAGTTCACGCTCGCGGCGCAACATACCAAGCAGATCTTCAAGGAGACTCTCCGGATCTGGCGCCTCCAGGAGACGTTGTCGTTTGGGTGCATCAAAGGGCATCATGGAGCAAATTGCATAGCCGATCCCGCCCGGGTCGTGGCCCAGCTCTGCCCGTTCGACACGAATACCCGCCCTGCGCTCGAAGGCCTTGAGATAAGCATCAAAGGCGAGCCGCACCTGTTCGCTGAGACGGGTCGCGTCTTGACCGCCGGACGTCACCGGGTCGGCATCCGCGAGCCATTCGACCATACCGGTGAGATAGTCCTCGTCCCAGTTGCCGCCGATCACACGGAAGCGGCGCCCGCCGCGAACGGCAATGTCAAAGCGCCCGTCGCTGTAGCGGACCGCCTCGAGTAACGACGCGGCGGTGCCAACGGCATGGATCTCCGGTCGATCCCCAACCTCTCGCCCAGAGCGTGTGAGAACGACGCCGAACATCGGGTCTTCGTTCATGCGCCGGGCAATCATGGTTCGGTACCGCTGCTCGAAGATATGCAATGGCAACGCCATACCCGGGAAGAGGACTGTACCGAGTGGAAAGAGTGGCGGTAGAGCGGCCAGTCTTGACTCCTCACCGGGTGCCTGATGGAACCCATGCGGCCACACGCGGGTTCCGACGTGCAAATCTCCCGAGTTCGAACGCTCTCTCCAGACTGTGCCCGGTAGCAGGCCGGTTTGTCCCTGCTCGTGCGCTGACACTATCATCGCACCCATGAACAGGAGACCCGCAATGATCCCGCGCACTATCTGTCTCATTCTCACGCTAGCATCCGTCGTTCTGCTCAGTTCGCTCGCAACGCTGACCTCGGTCGGCGGCCGCGGCGCTCTAGCCGCGGCAGCGACCCCGATTCCCGGTGGCGTAGTTGTCATCGAAGCCCAGGATCGGCCGCGCGAAGCGACCCCCTCCGGAAGACAGGAGCTTCGTCTTGCCGGGACAGTCATCGATCCCGTTCCACTCGATCCCGCAGTGGCCCGAGACGTCAACTCGGCGTTCATGACCCGTCAGGTCTTTCGGGGCTTGACTCGGTTCAACGAAAATCTCGAGCCCGTTCCCGAGCTAGCCCAGCGCATCGAGATCAGCGCGGATGGGCTCACCTACCTCATTCAACTCCGTGATGACGCCCGGTTCGCTGATGGCTCGGCAATCACGGCCGATGACGTGGTGTTCTCGCTCACCCGGGCACTCAGCCCAGAAACGGCCCAAGAGGCCGGCGCCGCGCTCGCCGGTCCCTCCTACCTGGCCGACATCGTCGGCGCCGATGAAGTGATTCGCGGGGACGCGCGTGAGTTGACCGGCGTCCGGGCGATCGACGATCGGACGGTCGAGATACACCTCAAAGCGCCGCGGGCAACGTTTCTGATGAAGCTGGCCTCGGCGCCCGCCGCCATCGTCGACCCCGACGACGTTGCGCGAGGCGGTGAGTGGTGGAGAGATCCAAACGCCTCCGGCCCGTTCGTGGTCGATGTCTGGGAGCCGGAAGAAGAGCTGCAACTCGCGGCGAACCCGGAGTACGTCGGAGGAGAGCCAGACCTGGGGCGGGTCACGTTCCGTCTCGGACCGAACTCGTCCAATCCCTTCAATCTCTATCAGGCGGACGAGATCGACGTTGCCACGGTGCCAATTCCGGCGATCGATCGCGTTTCTAGCGAAGATAGTCCGCTGCTGGCGGAGCTCGAAATCTCGCCGATTCTGTCGACGACGTACATTGCCTTTCGCACGGATGTCGCTCCCATGGACGACCCGGAGATTCGACGGGCGGTCCAGCTGGCGTTTCCCCGCTGGAAGGTCGCCGAAATCCTTCTCAGCGGCCGGCAGGAGACAGCGAACGGTCTGATACCACCCGGAACCCTGGGACGTGAGTGGCCTCAGACCGCGCCGGAGCAGGATCTGGACGCGGCCCGCGAGGCCATCGCCAGGTCCTCGTACGGCACTGCCGAGAACGTCCCACCGATCACCATCTATGGCGCCGGCCCGTTTGGGTCTGAGGCATTGCGTGACGTTCTGGAGCGGGAGCTCGGCCTGATCGTCGAAGTCCTGGATGTCCATTGGCCGCAGTTCAACCAGGGACTCTCCCGGAAATCGTTTCCCGCCTACGAGCTGACCTGGGTTGCGGACTTCCCAGACCCGGAAACGTTTCTCTGGAACCTGTTTGCTACTCCCTCGCCGGACAACTATTCCGAGTACTCGAATCCGACGTTCGATGCGCTCCTCGACCAGGCGGCGGCGACGCTCGACGTCGAAGATCGCGCCGCGCTCTACGCCGAGGCAGAGGCGGTGTTGCTTGGCGACAACGCGGTGCTGCCGCTGGCGCACGACGTGCGATACACGCTGATGAAGCCATGGGTGAAGGGTCTCGACATCACCCCGCTCGGGATGCTCTATCTCGAGGACGCTTGGCTGGAGCGATAGATGGCTGGAACACTCGCGCCACCACGGGGCAAAGGCATCTCCGCGCCGGTGGTGCGAACGCTCGCACCTGAAGACGTCGACGCCTTGCGTCTCCCTGGCACGGTAGGCGCTCAATCGGCGCGCCGTCTGCTGGAACGGAACCCCGGCAGGTCCGTATGGGTTCCAGAAACGCTGGAGTATGCGCTCATCGGGTCTTGGCGGAACCGGCCAGAGATCGCCAGTGTCGAAGATCTGGTGGCGGTCCGGCATCTGGAGCCGCTGCTCCATGCGGCAGTCGAGCGGTGTGCCGATCAGAGCAACGCCCTGCTGCTGGCGATTGAGCTCGATTCGCCCCGCTCCCCGTCTCGCTTCGAGCGGGCCGGACTGGAAATGTTGGAAGAGGTCATCACCTACGAGGCGGACATCGGCGGAGACCCGTGGTCCGCGAGTAGTCGTCTTCGTCCCGTCCCGGTGAATGCCGATGACGCACGCCAGGTCGACCTGGTCACCGAAATGGACCAGGCGGCGTTCCCCTGGCTGTGGCGGAATAGCCGGGAAGAGTTCGAGGTCTACTTGCGAACGCCGGGAGTCGACGTTTCTCTCATCGAGGCTGATGGAGAGCCCGTCGCCTACTTTGGCGTGACGCTCTTCTCGGGTTGGGGACATCTGGACCGCATCGCCGTCATCCCGGACCAGCAAGGCCGTGGGTATGGGCTCGAAGCCCTTGGCCTGGCCGTGGAGGCGATACGCCAGAGAGGCGCCTGCCGTGTCGGACTGAGCACCCAGCGGACGAACTTCCGATCCCAGCGGCTCTACGAGCGGTTTGGCTTCCACAGGACCTCCGAGCACGACTACCGGCTCTTCGGCGCATGGTGTCAGCCGGAGCGCCGCTCGCCGGACTGAGCAGCAACAGGACCCAACGATTTCTGAGCCGTCAAGCGCACGCATGAAGGGGAACCCGCGCAGGCATGGGCAGCAGTTTCGGAAAAATCTTTCGCCTCACGACGTGGGGTGAGTCCCATGGCCCAGCCCTCGGCGTCGTGGTCGAGGGAACTCCGGCGGGCATTCCACTGACAGAGGCGGACATCCAGCTTCAGCTCGATCGGCGGCGCGTCGGTCAAAGCAAGGTCACGTCGCCGCGAGGAGAAAAGGACCGCGTCGAGATCCTCTCCGGGGTTTTCGAGGAGCGAACCACCGGCGCTCCGATCTCGATGATTACCTACAACCGGGACATCGATTCATCCAAATATGAATCCCTACGCGATGTGTTCCGGCCGGGACATGCCGATTACACCTATTGGGCGAAATACGGGCATCGCGACCACCGCGGGGGCGGGCGCTCCTCGGCGCGCGAGACCTGGGGACGCGTCGCGGCGGGCGCCATCGCGCGCAAGATCCTTGGATCCGTCGGGGCTGAGATCTACGGCTACACGAAGGAGATCGGCGGCATCGAGATGCAGACGTTCGATCGCGATGAGATCGAACGCAATCTCGTCCGCTGCCCCGATCCGATCGCGGCCGAAGCGATGACCGACGCGATTCTGGCCGTCAAGGAAACCCACGATAGTCTCGGCGGGGTGGTGGAAGTGCGGGCGATAAACGTCCCGCCAGGTCTCGGTGAACCGACATTCGACCGGCTGGACGCGCTGATTGCCCAGGCCATGCTTTCGATCCCCGCGACAAAGGGAGTTGAGATCGGCGATGGGTTCGCCTCCGCGCGGTCGCTGGGGTCCGAAAACAATGACTGGTTCTACGCTGAGAATGGCCGCGTCCGAACCCGGAGCAACCGAGCCGGCGGCACACTCGGCGGAATCTCCTCGGGAGAGGAGATCATCGTCCGGGTGGCGATCAAACCAACCTCGTCGGTGGCACGCGAGCAGGAGACGATCGACATCAGCATGGAGCCGCGGACAATTCTGGTCGAGGGACGCCACGATCCCTCGGTCGTGCCCCGCGCCGTCCCCGTGGCCGAGGCAATGCTGGCGATTGTCCTGGCGGATCTGCTGCTCCAGAATCGCGCGGCCCGGATCTAACGGTCCTTGTCAGCTTGGCGTTACCTCGGCGGTGACGATCAGGCGCTCACTGCCGTCGTCATAGAGATCGAGTTCGTACGATCCATAGAGCGTCCATTCCACGAAACCGGCCAGTTCGAGCATCAGCTCGATCTCTGACGGAACGACGTATCTCATGGGGAATCCGCTGCGTACGCGTTGCAGATGACCAGCGGGGTCGATGAGGTCATACCAGAGCTCGGTATCGATGCGTTGCTCCGCGGGTGAGTGAATTCTGGAAGAGAACCGGTCGATCGTCGTTCCGTCGGCTTTCCGCCACGACCCCTCGTGTTGGACGCGGCCATCAAACGTCGCCAATAACTCCGGGTTTGGGCTGAGCGCATCGATGACAAGCATGCCCCGTGGATCGAGGGAACGGTGCGCGGCGGACAACGCGGCTCTCTGCTCTGCTCGCGTCGGCAGGTGCATCAGTCCGTTGAGCGAGAAGATCACGAGCCCGAATGGGCCACCGGATACGCGGTCAGGTTCCGTCATGGAGGCTTCTACGAGGGCCACGCGTTCAGAGAAGCCCCTCTCTAGGACGGCTGAGCGCGCGCGGTCCAGCATCGGTGGCGAGCGGTCGACGCCGGTGACCTGATGTCCGGCGGCGACGAGCGGCACCAAGACCCGACCGGTGCCACAGCCGAGTTCCAGAATCGGGTCACCGACGACCTCGGCCAGGCGAAGGTAGAGCTCGATATCATCGGCAAATCGCGCGTGCTCGAGATCGTACAGCTCGGGAAGCAATGCGTAAGGATCGCTGAAGTCACGGCCTAGGCCCGTGCTCATTCCGCCGTCTCCGGCACGGCATCAGCGGAGACTGGCGCAGTGTGTGTCAACGCCCCCTCCCTGAAGTAGGTTTGACGCCTTCCCGAGCGGTTCCTATAGTGCGCGGATGGCAACCAAGACTCCTCCCGCGAAAGCCGTTGCGTCGACCGACCGGAGCCGAGGTGATCGTGTGGTCACCAGCAACCGGCGGGCCTTCCATGATTTTCACATCATCGAGTCCGTCGAGGCGGGGATCGTCCTGACCGGCACCGAGATCAAGTCGATTCGCGATGGAAAGGCGACGATCTCGGAAGCGTACGCGCGTATCGAGAATGGCGAGCTCTGGCTGATCGGATCGAACGTTGCGCCCTATAGCCACGGGAACCGTGCCAACCATGAGCCGGACCGGCCGCGCAAACTGCTCGTCCACCGCCGGGAGCTCGAGCGCCTGCGGGCCGCCATCGAGCAGAAGGGGCTCACCTTAGTTCCGCTCCGGCTCCATTTGAAGCAAGGGCGGGCCAAGCTCGATATCGGCGTGGCGCGAGGCAAGAAGCTCTACGACAAACGAACGGCCGACGCGGATCGCCAGGCGCGACGCGACGTCGAGCGGGCGCTCCGGGGCCGGGAATAACCGGCGGCTGAGAAATCGGCGATCACCGGTTGCGACGCATGGCCGATGCGACCAGGGCCCCCGCCACCGCGGCCGCCAGGAGCATCGCCAGCGGTACGATGGCGGCTGTTGGCGGAGGATCGGTGCGGACGCCCCCGCCCCGAACAATCGCGCGGCCAACGCCGATCAGCAGGTGAACCGGCAGGTAGATGGCCGGGGCAAGGAGTGCCCAGCCGCCGCTGCGATCCCCTGCGGCGAGAACGACGACCGCTCCCGCGATGGCGAAGCCTACGACTGCCTCGACCAGGCTGCCCGGCCGCACCAACGCGCCGAGAATGACGCCGCTCGCGATCGCCACGCCAAATCCCAGCGCTCGGCGCTCGACAGTCGGGAGAGAGAGCGCCAGGAGCACACCTGACGCCAACCAGAGCAGCGCGCCGATCGGGTTCAAAATACGAGCCGTCGCCCCACCGACGACAATCGCGACGCCAACGATCGTCGCCGCCAGGATGAGCCCGGCCGCGGCTGTTCGCCACGATCGTGGGTCGTTTCGGGCAGTGGGAAAAGTCCCCTGGATCATCACACACCTCCAGCCGAACACTACGTCCTTGACGCCGAATGCGTCAAAGGCGGCCCAACCGGGCTGGTATACTTCAACACGCATGGGTCACACCCGCCCGCCCTCGTAGCTCAACGGATAGAGCGTCTGGCTTCGGACCAGAAGGCTGGGGGTTCGAGTCCCTCCGAGGGTACCAATACTTTTCCGCATAACGACGGCAAACAGTGAGGCGCGAAGGGAAGCAGTGCCCTTCGCGCCTCACTGTTTGACCACAGTTCTGACCACTGTTTGTCGAGAGGTGGGAGGGCCAGCCAGCCATTCTCTCCCCTGAGACGATCGAGGCGGATTTCCACGTCGTGGACGCCGACATGAGGGAGCCCGCTCCGATGCGGTTCTACCATCCTCTGAGGGTGGGGACTATAACGAGGTGGAGGCGTCATCGGGTGTGCGATTCAGGGGGAGCGGGGTCGGGGCACGCCTCTGCTGACTGAGGAAAACGCAATCCTGGAAGGGTCTCGGCTGCTCAGCTACTCCGGCCCTGGAGGAGCTTGAGCGGCTCGAAGGCATCGAGCAGGCCCACGATGCGTTATGAAGGTCCTTCCGGCCCTGCTGTCAATGTCTTCCAGGTTGTCGACCGAGAGCTCCTCCAGTTTCCGCGCCGCGGTGTGATAGGATGCGCCTCTCGGTCGCCTGGGTGGCGACCTGCCGGTCACACATGGGAGGAAGTTCGCATGCCTCGCTGGTTTATGACCGCGGTTCTCGTAGCAGCACTGGTCACCGGAGGCATCGCCTTAAGTGAGGCGCAGGAAGGCACGCCGCCAGCCACCAACGTCCTCGGCACCCCCTGCGCATCACCCGAAGCTCTCGTGCTGGCGTCGCCAGGGTTGACGATGCTGGCCTCCCCAGAGATCGAATTGGAGGGGACGCCGGTCGGGGAGCCGGGAGCCACCCCAGGCGCGCTCGACGAGACGCGGATTGATGCGCCCGGGTGCCCGACCGATGAGAGTACACCGGAGCCGTAGCACGCTCGGTACCTCCTGGAGTTGCCCAGGCACCTGATCAGGTCACGGTGTCCTGGGCAAGCACCCCGCTCCTGCTCCTGAGGTCGGCGGCTGAGGCGAGCGCGCCCTTCTGGCTTCGTGCCCTATTGACCGGATGGCCGGTGTATCGCGAACACCTTCAACATCTTGGCCACGGTCAGATGTGGTTCGGCTCGGCAATGTCAATGCGCTCTCCGTCAAAGAAATAGGTTCGAGCGCACTCGGGGCAGATCCACTGCTCTCTGGCTAACAGACGAAACCGATCACCGCGATCAGGACTGGAGCTGCACCCGCAACTGCCAGAGAGGACCTTGAACGTCTCCCCCTGAGTATTCTCCGGCTCAGTATCCGCGCATTCTTTGGGATATCGGAATCGGGGTTCTCGCGCCCACTCAACGTCGGCCTCCTTCAGGTCCCGAGGCACGGACTGAAGAGGTGGGGTGTAGTGAGAACGTCTGCCCGCACTTCGGATCCTGCTCCCCCGTGCCAATGCCTACCGACTTCACACGCTGTTGGTCAGGATCTCGGCAACGTGCACCCGATAGGGTTTCGTCTCACCGTCGATCCTATCAATCACTCCCGTCGACGATCGATCAGGGCTGCTCCTGGGTCTCTCCGCAAACGGTGATCACAACTGGTAGGCCAGGTAGCTACAGCAGCATCTGGACGATCGCCGGCAGGGCTGGGGAGCGCAAGCGGGTACAACAAGAGGGGCGGTCTTAGACCTACCCCTCTCGTTTCGTGCGCTCCCGCAAGCAGGCTAGGACGCTGGTGTGGCGCTCATGTCCATGTCGGTCGGCATCAACAGATCTTCCCCGCTGGTCAGCACCAACGTGCCGAAGACCACCGTCTCCTCATCACCAGCGCCGCGGGCGGTGTGGACGACATCGTCCTCGTAGTAGATGGCATCCCCCGGCTCCAGGATCACTTCGGTCCCCGGTTCGGAGAGGTCCTCCGCCGGACCGGTGGCGCCGGCTGCCGCGCCCCGCACGACGTGGGCCGTCCCCTCCACCAACGTCCAGCCGAGGGATCCGGAGGTGACCCCGAGGACGACGGTGCCGGGGTGCCGGTGGGGGAAGATCTCGGCGTCGGGCTGGAAGACGAACCGAGCCAGGTAGACGGTCTGGTCGGGTGCCCGCTCGGACGGAGCACTGGCGAAGACCTCGGCGGTCACCCCGGGAGATAGCTCGATGACGGCGGTGAAGCTCGGAGCCAGCGGGATGACGGCGCTGGCCGCCGTCGGGGTACCGGCGGGTGTGGCCTCCTGGGCAGCGGTGCGCGTGGTGACTAGGGCGAGTGCGGACAGGGCGACGAAGAGAACGACGGAGATCAGGACGGACAACCGACGCATGGCGGGCTCCTTCGTGATACGGCAGCGATTCGACCGCTCCGTTGCGGGGCGGAGGACGAGTCTAGCGGGCTCCGGTGAACAACTGGGTTTACCGTGGTTACCGGGAGGTGATATTCCGGCGCTCAGTACGCAGACACACGAGGGCCAAAAGTGCTCCCGGCCCTGGTGTCGTGGCCCGCGCCTGGCAGAACGGAGTTGGAGTGCCGTGTACGTCGGTAAGCGTGAGCGCTTGGCTTGTGTGGGCGATCGTGCCAGGATCAGCTTCGATTCGACTTGGGCGCGTGGGCGAAGCTTCACAGGACTCAGGCCCTAGGGAGGTCGAAGCCTCGGTTTCGTTTGAGGGGCAATTACCGCGTCGAAAGTGTCGACTCATGCGGCCCCCTCCAGCCACTCCGCCATCTTGACCGGACTTCGGTCGCACGAGTTGTAGAGCGGGCACACCGTTGATCGTACGAGCACCAGGGACACAGCGCGTTGGAGACCGGGAGCCAGTCCCGTTCCGCCGTGATCTGTGGGGCCAGTCGCTTCATGCGCCGCCATTCCGCTCTCAGCCATTGCCGACGAGGTGAGCATCATCGATGATTGCTGGGGCTCGCCCAGCAAGACGGAGAAGCAACGATCATCCCGTATGCTGCCGTGCCCAGTAATCTGATTCGCGGTCAGCGAAGTCGCAGCCAGGAGCAAAACGATGTCGGGCAACGGGAGCGGGTACCTGCAGCTCGCTGGCGTAACCAAGCGGTTCGGTGACACCGTCGTCCTGAGTGAGCTCCACATCGACATTGCCGAGGGCGAGTTCATCTCCCTCATCGGTCCCAGCGGCAGTGGCAAAACGACCACCCTCCGCATCATTGCCG
>JAHWJF010000430.1 GCA_019348515.1 Chloroflexota bacterium
GCCCGAGGAGAAGGCGGACACCGGCATCAGCGTCGTGATCCCGTCGATCCGACAGGGGCCCGCCTCCGTTGTCGACGCCAAAATAAAGAACTTCAACCGGATGCATAGTCATCTGGCGGGGCTGGAGGCGAACCGCGCGCATGCGGACGACGTGGTGCTGCTAGATGACCGGGGACTCCTGACGGAGAGTCGCGGGGCGAACGTCTTTCTCATCCGCGGCGGTGCGCTCTACACCCCACAGAGCGACATCCTGGAGGGGATCACCCGCGAGACGGTCTTCGAAATCGCGGCGGAGCTGGGCGTCCCTGCCGAGGCGCGCGACCTTACGCCGTACGATCTCTACACCGCCGAGGAAGCCTTCCTCTGTAGCACCGCTGGTGGGATTTTCCCCATTGCCGAGGTCGATGGTCGCAGCGTTGGCGCCGGCAGTCTGGGACCGCTGACCGGCGCGATTCGGGATCGCTACTGGGAGCGTCACCTGAGCGGTTCGGATGTGACGCGGGTGCTGCCCTGACGCCAAGAATGCCCATTGGAAGCAGATCAGGAACTGGGCCGGGGGTGTTGTCACCAGTTCACGCTGTACGGGATAGGGAGCACGTACCGGATGACGAGGATCTTTACAGACGCTGACGCTCAGGTGACCCAGCGGATCGGGATTGCGGATCTGCACAGCGATCTTCCGCTGGGATTGCTCAAGCGGCGGTTTGATGGGCAGGATGGGTCCCTGCGTACCGAGTGGCTGCCGCGACTGCGCGCCGGCGGCGTCCGTGTCGTCGTCTGCGCGATCTACATCGACTCGAACTTTCTGCCCGAGGGCGCGCTGCGCCGTGCGGTGCAGCTCATCGATGCGTTGCTTGAGGAGATCGCGGCGTGCCGTGATGCGATCGAGCTGGCGTTGTCTGAGGCCGACGTCGAGCGCATTACCGGCGATGGGAAGATCGCGGCAATCCTCGCGTTGGAGGGAGCGGAGCCGCTGGGCCATGATCTCGCCGCGTTGCGGTTGTTCTATCGCCTCGGCATGCGGATGCTTTCGTTCGCCTGGATGCGGCGGACCGCGTTCGGCGACGGCGCATGGGAAAACGACTCGCGCGGCGGGCTTACCCGTCTCGGGCAAGACGCGGTGCGCGAGATGAACCGGCTGGGGATCATCATCGATGTCTCCCATGCATCGGATCAGACCACCTGGGACATCCTGGAGACGTCGTCGCGGCCGGTGATCGCCAGCCACTCGAACGCCCGAGCCCTCCAGGTTCACCCACGCAATCTCACCGACGAGATGATCGCGGCAATCGCCGCATCAGGTGGGCTCATCGGCGTCGTGGCCGTTGCCCGCTATATCTCCGATACCGAGCCGACCGTCGCGCGCTGGGCCGATCATGTCGATCACATCGTTGAGCTGGCCGGCATCGATCACGTAGGAATCGGCTGCGACTTCTACGACGACATCATGACCATGGGGGCATCCCAGGAGATTCCGGCGTGGAATCCCGGCGGCGGACTCGGGCAACTCTCCTTCGCGGGGATGCGAACCTGGGAAGACCTGCCGGGTCTCACCGCGGCACTGCTGCGGCGCGGCTACACGGAAGCAGACCTGCGCAAGGTCTACCGCGAGAACGTCTCTCGGGTGATGGGCGACGTTCAGGGCGCATAAACACGGATATGACGAACGGCAGCCGGCACGAAACTCCGTCCACGACCTCTCCAGATCTGGCCCCGGCCGCGAGTGTTGGGGCTGACCAACGGATTGACGTCGTTGAACGTATTCAGGAGGCGCGGCCGCCGTCCGTGCGAGTCTGATTCCTCTACCATCCGGGATGGAACTCTTCAGGCTGTCGTAGGGGAGGAATTGGTGACCGCCGTCCATGTCATTGGAGATGTCCATGGGCAGTACGAAAAGCTCCGCGGTCTCCTGCGCAGCGCTGGGCTGATCGATGCGGGTGATGCCTGGAGCGGCGCGGACAGCACACTCTGGTTCATGGGCGATCTAGTCGATCACGGTCCAGACAGCATCGATGTCATCGAGCTCGTCACGCGGTTGCGAGAGCAGGCAGCGCGAGCCGGTGGCCGCGTCCATGTTCTGATTGGCAATCATGACGTGCTGCTGCTGGCGGCGCATCGCTTTGGGACGCGGCCGATCCCCGGGTCAGATGAGACATTTCACGATCACTGGGAAGAGAACGGTGGCCAGGCCGGCGACCTCCAACGGCTGAAGCCCGACCATATCGGCTGGTTGAGCAGCTTGCCGGCGATGGCGCTCCAGCGAGAGCATCTCCTGACCCATGGCGACACGCTTCTCTACACCGACTATGGCCACTCAATTGACGAGGTCAATCGTGCCCTGCGGGATCTCCTGCGGAGTGATGATCCCGCGCGCTGGCATCGCTTGCTGGATAGGTTTGGAGAGCATCAGGCATTCGTGGACTCGGCCACGGGGGCCGCGCGAGCAGAATCGTTTCTGGCGATGTTTGGCGGTCGCCAGCTCGTGCACGGGCACACCCCGATCACGACCATGACCGGGCAGCCGCCGGAGGCGGTACGGGAGCCGCTCCTGTATGCCGGCGGACAGTGTCTTGACGTCGATCCCGGGATGTACCTCGGCGGTCCCGGTTTTGTTTACCGCCTCAACTCAGGTGACGAAATGCCATGATGTGCGGCCGAGGTTGCTCGTCAACCCCTTGCTGGGGAGGCTACCCTTGCCAGGCGCTGGTCGGTTCGATGCTGATCAGTGGGCGCCAACCTGGCAACGGAATAGAACCGCGGTGATCAGCGTGGCAGACAAGCAAGAGCAACCGGGGAATGAGGTCCCGCTCGAGGAGGGACACAACGCCCATCCGGTCGAGCCGGCCGAGGGGGCGCGTGAGCCGGGCGAGGGTGCGAACGAGCCGCGCCCACCTCATCCGGACGAGCCGGCCGAGGGGGAGCGGTAGGCGGGTTCATCCAGTCGAAGATGATGGTCGCTCCCCTACGTAAGGTTCTTGTCGAGATACTTGTGAACCGCCTGGACCACGACTGAGCCTTCGCCCACCGCGGAGGCAACGCGCTTGACCGAGCCGCTACGAACATCGCCAATGGCGAAGACGCCGGGGAGGCTGGTCTCATACGGTGATGTTGCACCGGCTGGTCCGTCATTGTCCGTGGCCCCAATGCCGGTCAGGACGAAGCCGCGCTCGTCGAGATCGATCGCTCCGTGCAACCAATCGGTACATGGATCGGATCCGATCATCAGGAACACGGCGCGGGCCGCGATCGTCTCACGCTGTCCACGACCGTTGACGACGGTTACCGACTCCAGTCGCTCGCGACCCTGCAATACCTGAACCTCTGTCCCCGTGTGGATGCGCACGTTCGGCGCGTGCTGCAGGCGCGAAATCAGGTATTGGGACATGCTGCGTCCGAGGACCGGTCCTCGGTAGACGAGGTGGACGCAGCGCGCTGTTTCGGCGAGAAACATTGCCGCCTGACCGGCCGAGTTGCCGCCACCGACCACGACAACCTCGGCGGCGCGGCATCGTCGGGCCTCGAGATCGGTGGCGGCGTAGAAGACACCGGCGCCGTCGAACCGCTCCTGATTGGGCAGGGGGAGCCGCCGGTAGCGAGCGCCGGTGGCGATGACGACGCTCCGCCCGCGCAGATCGGTCTTGTCGTCGAGG